>CANRHT010000245.1 GCA_947630465.1 uncultured Pseudomonadaceae bacterium | reverse complement strand
TCGGCGTTGAGTTTGATATTTTGTTCTTTCATAAAGCGGCCAATCACCAGCGGCATCATTTGGCGTTCAAAGTAACTTTCATTGTCGAGCACTTGGCTGTTGTTGAGCACTTGCTCGTCTGCGTCTTGTTTTACGCCTGCCAATGCCTCAAAAATTTTACGCTCTGACTCGCTGATGTCGCTTTGGCTTTGCTGGCGCTCTTGCAAGCGCTTGTGAATACGGGTGTATTTGGCATCGCCGAGGTATTTTTGCCTTAATTGGTTGTTTTCGCGGTTGAGCTCTTTGACGCGGTCGTGAATTTTATTCAGCGCGTCAATGTTGGCCACCATTTCATCTTGAGTCACTTCACTGAGATTTTTCTTCTTAAACAAGCGCTCTAGTTCTTCTTTCAAGCTAATAAATTGCGGATCTTGCTGGTCAAAATTGCTGGCCAGTGCTTCGCGGGTTTGGCGCAGGGTGTTTTTTAACTTGTCGGCCAGTACCAGCTCTTCTTCGCCGATTTTTACAAACTTGAAGATCACGTCTTCTAAGGCGCGGTTGAGCAGGTTACTGGTATCTTGACCGCTTTCTAAGTCGTTTTTGAGATTGAGTAAATCCAAGTGATTACTGGTTTCACGATACAACACATTGAGCTTGGCGAAATCCAGTTCATCGAGAAAATCATACTCACCTTGCAAACGGATCAAGTTATACAAGCTGCGGGCATCGGCTAAGGCTTTTTTGAGTGCCAGCACGGTATCGCGGTCTTGTATTTGGCTGATCTGATTGCAGAACTCTTCCATGTTGTCGGTATCAAAGCGGAACAGCACGTCTTTGATATGCTCGATTTCTTGCTTGATCTCTTCCTGAGATTTAAACAGGTGTGAGTAATGCTCCATCTCATCGCCCAGTTCCGACTGTAATTCGTCGAAATAAGCTTTGTTAGTGGCATCGAACTCTTTACGAATATCAGCAAAATCCACCACATAACCGTAGCGGAAATCTTTGTAAGTACGGTTCACTCGTGTGAGCGCTTGCAGCAAGTTGTGCTTGCGGATCACCCGACCAAGGTAAAGCTTTTTCAGGCGTTTGGCGTCAAAACCGGTGAGTAGCATGTTGTAAACAAACAAAAAGTCGATTTTGCCTGCTTTGAAGTCTTCTACCCAGTTTTTGCGCTCTTCTTTGCTGCCGATGTCGTGCAGGATTAGGGCGGCGTTTTTTACCTTTTGTGCTTGCTTAGCAGACTCAGCATAACTGGTTGGCGCGGGCTCAGCGACTTCGAGTACCTGGCTATTTGAATTGGATGTTTGCGGCAGAATAGGTGTATCGGCATAAACGCCATTGAAGATTTCAAACATCTGTTTAGCTTGGTCTGAGCTGTCGCAAATGACCATGCCACCAATCGTTGCATCGTTTAATGCGCCACGGCTTTTTTCAAAGTCGTTTACGATGTAAGTCAGCATGGGCTCAACAAAGCTTGGGTGGGCGTAAATCAGCTTACGATCCACATCGCCCATTTTCACTTCGGCTTCTTCAAGGGCTTTTTGCAGTTCAATTTTGTATTGGGTGCTGATCTCTTCACGGATTAGCCGCAAGGTGTAACCGTCAGCAATGGACGCGTTGTAGTAGTACTTGTGAATGTAGTCGCCAAACAAAGCACGTGAATTGTAGTCATCCCCCAATAGCGGCGTACCAGTTAGGCCAATTTTAATGGCGTTGCTGTCTGACTGGCTTAGGTTGGCTAAGAAACTGCCTTTAGGGTTATAGCTGCGGTGTACTTCATCCAGAAAATACACCCGCTGGATCGCGATATTGTAGTCTTTAGTGCTGACCACATCTGGGTCGTCTTGAAATTTTTGAATGTTTACCACGGTAATTTCTGGCTTGCCAGAATGGTTATGGATCACCTGTGTGGCTTTAATGTCACGGGTAAAGGCATCCCGTGAGTTGATGGTGTGTACGGTTAAGCCACGGGCGGTAAATTCGCGCTGCGCTTGTTGCAGTAAGTCTAAGCGGTCAACAATAAAATAAAACTTAGGGATGACTTGCTGCTTTTGGAAGTAGTCAGTCAAAAAACGCACGCTATAAAAAGCGAGTGCGGTTTTACCACTGCCCTGGGTGTGCCAAATAATGCCTTTTTTAATGCCATCGCTGAGCTTGCGTTCAATGGCTTTCGTGGCAAACAACTGCGGATAACGCATGATGTGTTTTTGTAGCCCGTCAGACTCAGACACATACGCCAAGGCGTAACGCAAAATAAAGGCTAAGCGCTCACGGCTGAGTAAAGAGGTACAGATGCGGTTGGTTGGGCGCTCGGGTTGCTTGTTGGTCTGGAACTCTGGGTTACTGCGGATCACTTCCAGATTGTTGTCTTTTAAGACTTTTAGCTCGTCATCGTCCGATACCGGCTTCAACAAAGCGGTTAAGTTTAAGACTTCTTCTTCGCGAAAATAGTTAAATACCGGCTTATGGTAAGAACTACTGGCATAGAAGGCACCTTGCACGGGTTCTGGGTCGCCGTCGTCGTACTCCATGTTATTGGAGAAAATCATAAACTGGGTAATGTTGGCAAAACGCTTGAACTTAGGGTTTTGAAAGCGTTTGCTGATGCGGTCACGCTCGGCCAAGATACCTTCGCGATTATTTGGCTTCTTCACCTCGATAAACACTAACGGCATGCCATTGATAAGCAGCGTGATGTCTGGCCTGAATTCTTCATCGCCGTTTTGGCAGGTTAGCTCAGTAACAACATGGAAGGTGTTGTTATTGAAATTCTCAAAGTCGATCAGCTTGGTGTTTGAACGCTCTGACAAGCGCTCAAAGAAGGCTTTGCCTAAGTCTTCGTTATCGAGCAGTAGTTTAACATCTTCTAGCAAACGACCGGCTTCAGCAGCTTCAATACCAGGATTAATTTTGCCGATAGCCGTTTTGAATACGTCAGGGAAGATATTCGTATCGAGATCCCAGTTTTGTCCTTTAAGTGACAGGTACTTATAACCTAGACGCATTAAATGAAGAATTGCAGGGATTTTTACTCGGCTATCTTCATTAAATTTTTTGGTATTGAAGGCCATAACATTCCTTGTAATCGTTTTAATTTGGAACCTGCTCAAGCAAATCGCTTAGAGGGCAGTTAAATAACTCGCACAGCTTATCGAGCGCTTCTAAGTCCACCTTGAGGGCGGTTTCTTTGTACAGTAGCGTGACGGTGGTACGGCTTAGGCCGGTTTCACGCATCACGTCGCTAATGCGCATTTTTCTCTCACCCATTAATCGGGCTAGGTGGCAGCGGATCATGCTCTCTCCATGGTGTTTTCTTAACCATAAACTTGGGGATTTTTCACTGTTGCTTACCCTACCACGATTATGATTACTCTTAACTTATTTGAGTTAAAACCAAATAATTATGCTCATTTGTTATTCGTTCGGTACTGGCTGTTGGTACGCTAGCGGTTCACGGGAATGCCTCTGGCGGTATTGTCTGTATTGGACTTCAAGCATCGCTAGCTATCTATGTTGACTGGCGGTGCACTGCAAGGCGACAAGCACACACAGGATTCATCGCCTCTTTAGTCATCTAAGATGCTGCCTTTCACCCAGTACATACGTGGGCGGGTGTTGTCGGGCAGGCTGACTTTGCACTGTGGTCGGTTGCCATCGGGGACTAGGTAGCCTGCAGCCATTAGTGCTTTGGCGGCGCGATCTGGGCTTAGGCCTTCTGTGGCTTCACGCCAGCCAGTTGGGTAAAACAGGTAAAGGGTTTGTGGACCGGTGACATCTCTCCAGCCCGCGCGTTGGCGTACTTGGCTACTGTAACCGGTTTATTTGGGCGTAATGCGGCTTTCGCCATGCAGCTCAATAAAGCTGCGTACCTGACGAATGGCTTGTTGGTCTTCATTGGCGGCCACACCACCGCGGGCAAGTATCCATTGGTTAAGCTGGCTTTTACACGCTCGAAGAATTTTCAATATCAAACAGCACACAACAATAAAATGAAATTTAATTATCACCCCA
>CANRHT010000244.1 GCA_947630465.1 uncultured Pseudomonadaceae bacterium | reverse complement strand
CTTAAAGTAATTAGACGAGCCACATTCAATAAAATTTAATAATAACAAAAAAATAATAAAAAAAAGAGGGGTAACTTACACACATGAAGATTCAAGTTAAACAATTAAGCAAAGACGGACAAGTACCAGTAAAGGCACACAAAACGGATGCGGGGTTTGATTTATTCGCAGCAGAAGACATTTTGATTCTACCTGGGGAGCGGTTTACACTTAAAACAGGTATTGCGATTGACGTACCGAACGGTTGGGAAGCAGAAATCAGGGGTCGGAGTGGTCTTAATGGTAAAACAGGCTTGCACATCGCAAACGGGACTGTAGATGCGGGTTATCGTGGGGAGATTCTTGTCATTGTAAAAAACACTAATCTAGTCTTTAACCAGTCAATTGTAGATGTATCAAGTAAGCAAGAGTTAAACGAAAATGCAAGTAATTATCAAGCAGCGTATACAATTAAAAAAGGGTCACGAATTGCACAGGTTCTTTTCCACGTTGTACCAGATATTGAATTAGAGCTAGTAGAGGATTTTTCGGATACAACTGAGCGTGGGTCAAACGGGTTCGGTAGTACAGGAATTTAACGGGGGGTGTCAGAGTGTTGGATGAACAAGGATACACGAAAGAAGAGTTTGAAGATGGGGTAGAAGAATCTGTAGATATTGATTTTACAGAAGATGGAGAAGGTAGTCAAGACGAGCGACCCCAATATGGTGGTGAAGATGGTAGGAGATTTGATGGTACAACACAGGTAGGGTATGACGAGTATGTGGATGGGTCAAGTGGAGTAGAGCGTGTTTATCACAATCAAACAGGGGATCAAAATTACACAACAAATATCACAAGGGGTGTAGGGTTATTAACGGATGCGATGTTTGAAGATTATGAAGGAAATCCCTTACCGGCACGTAACACGGATGGTGCAATTTGGTTAGCAATGATTCCGGTAGATAATATCACGTATTTAGGGGAGCCAAAAGACCAGGTACGTAAAGATACAACAACAGTTTACGGGTTAGCAAACATGATTGATCATATTGGTATGTTAACGCCTATTCATGTTATACCCTTTGGGGAGCCGATTGGATTTGAGCAAGACGATGATGGCTATGATATTGAATCGTTACCTATTTACGCAAAATATATATTATTCCAAGGGGCAAGGCGTTACGAGTCAGTGGTAAACTTAGGGAAAGAAAGTGTATTAGCATTAATCGACACAACAATACCCCATCCATTAATACCTGTTTATCAAGCCTTTTCACAATATACAGAGCCATATACTTTTAGCGAAAAAATGGATTACAACCGGTCGGTAAGATTAAAGCAACCAAAACTAAGCAGTGATTTAATTGAGTCAGCATTGGGTTATCGCACAGGGGAGTTAGCAAAGGCGGAGTATATAGACTCTATGAAAGTAGATTTCCCTGATATTTACAACAAGGTAGAGAGTAATAAATTCACGATTGAGCAAGGGTTCAAAGCAATCGAAAAAGAGCAGACCAAAGCAGAAAAAGAGCGTGAAAAAGAAGATAAAGAGGACGATGGTTCATCATCTTCAAGTGGTTCAAGCAGTGAGAATTTAGATGAGTTGGACATCGAGGCAAACCAACAAGAGTTAGGCGACCGTAAGATTTTGGACGCACCAACCAGACGAGCAGTAGAAGCACGTGACGGGGCAAAATGTCAATGTTGTGGATATGGGGATCAAATTCCTGATTTAGCAAGTATGTTTAGTGTTCATCACATGGTTCCGGTACAGTATGGGGGGTCAGATGCACCTAATAATTTAATTTTACTTTGCCAAAACTGTCATAAGATGGTTCATGATTATGAAATAGGTCGTATTGCTTTATCTAAAGATACGTTCAACCGATTTGATGATATTAAACGAGTAGTAGTATTGGGTAATATTTTACGTAAAACACGTATTAAAGCGATTAAGAAAATTCGTACGGAAGACCCAGCCCTTGCACGTAGGATGGATAAAGGAGTAATTAGTGTAGGTCGTGCATTACAAAAAGGTAATATTCATCTCAATGCGGAGCAAGACTTTACTAATGATTCGCCTTATCAAGCTTTTATGGATGCAACAGCAAAACTAAAATTTGGGGGTCGCTTAGAGGGTGATTTAGGTGAGTTTGACGCAGAAAGTCAGGAAGACCCGGACACAGATGAGGGCGATTTAACCTTAGATGATTTATTGTTAGACGTTGAAATAGAAGAAGAGCTACAAGAACAAGGTATTACGGAGGACATAGCGAATGCCATCGTTTTAGAAGGTGGGGAGTAGCACTAATTTCAGTCACGTAACATGTATTAAACATATAGCAAAAAATCAATAAGGAGGGGGGTTCTAATGGTAAACGGGGGTAAGAAAGCACTATTAGCTGCAAGTATTATATTGTTAACGGGTTGTAGTGTAGACACACAAGACATAGCGGATAATAGTTTAGATATGCAAATGGCAGGTGTTCAGAACACGGGTGCATCTTTTAGCACAAGTCAAGACCTGTCACGTACAGTAATAGAAGGGCCACAGGTCACAAACACACAAGAAAGCGCTGATTACATTATCAAAACGGGTACGGTTATATATGAAACAGTTGACTACAAAGCAGACAAAGACGAGCTATTCAAGATTTTGAATACGCATAACGTTCAAGTTAACAGACAAGAAGAATATGCACGTGAGAGTTATGTGTCACCACCCTATACACCAGAACCCATACTTCCACTATTTAACCGTGAACAGGTCATGCAAACAAAACCAACTAAATTAAAGTCATTAAACTTAACCGTACAAGTACCTGTGGGTAAGATTGACGCATTAGCAAAGGATTTGGAGCAAGTGGCAACGGTTAGTTTTTCAAGTAGTAACAATCAAAATGTAACAGATCAAGTCTTAGACGTGGAGGGGCGTATACAATCCTTAACCGCTAAGATTAACAGGTTAGAAGATTTGTATAAACAGGCTGAAACAATGGCGGATATTATTACCATACAAACTGAGCTTGAGACGGCATATAGTGAAAAAGAGGGGTATGAGTCACAGTTCAGCAATCTCACACAGCAAGTCGATGATGCAACCTATTACATTACCTTAAACGAGGTAGAAGAGTTACAGGACTTGTCACAAAAACGTTA
>CANRHT010000243.1 GCA_947630465.1 uncultured Pseudomonadaceae bacterium | reverse complement strand
CTTTTGCTTCGGTCAGATACTCGCTGATAAGCAGGCCGCCGGACTCAATAATCTCACCCGCCAAGTCTCGGTTAGCCGCTGGTATGACATTGCTTAGAGGACTGGGAAGGATGGCTACTGTTTTTCCACCTGATTCCAGAGTCTGTCGGTGGGCGATGCTATCGCAACCAAAAGCTAGGCCGCTCACGATAACCGCACCGCGGGCAACCAGTTCAGCAACAACCTTGCGTTCAAAATGCTCTGTTTCGGCATCCGGTTCTAGGAGACCAATCACAGCGATGTTATTACTGCTGACATTAAGCAGACTTAAATCACCTCGATAGAATAGAAATGCAGGCTGCTCACTGGGTTTTACTGTGCCGCGGTATGAGGGGAAATCCGAGTCACCAATGGCTGTTACACCGTCAATGTATGCACTGTTTTTTTCCAGCAAATGTTGGAGCAATGCTTTTTTTTGCTCAAAGTCATCGAGGGTGACGGGCTGCTGATTTTTAATGCTTTTGTTAAGCAGTTCAACGATCTCATTGGTAGCTTTGACTGTAGCTAAGTTTTTAGCCAGCCAGGCCCGACCAATGCCCTTGAAGGTGCGGGCTGCCATAACATTAAGTGCATTGCTGGTGTAATTCATTGTGACTCCATTATTCGGTCTTTTTTACGGTATAGCCAATCGCGTAAAAGGTGACTGTTTTAGCGCCATGATCAAACAGTGCTTGGGCCATATCTTCGTCGATGTTGACCGTTCTGGTGTAGATATCATCAACCAGCAGAATGTCACGACCGGCTATTTCAGAAGAGAAGCTGCAAGTGGCTTTTGCAATCCCAGGGTAAGGCATGCTGCCATCGTTCTGTGAGTTGTCTTGGTTACGCAAGTGGGTGGTCTTGGTATTGGTGTGGCGGCGAATAAAGTCTGTGCCGTCTTGATAACCGTATTGCGTGCAAGCAATCTCGCTGACGGTTGCCTTAAATAAAAGTTGGTTAGCTCGATAAAAGTGTTCAGCTTTCGCACGAGGAACGGTGCACACAGTCAGTTTGTTGCTAGGTGCAAACAGCAGAATACCGGTCAGATCACGTACCAAACATGTCTTAAAATCCTCGACGGCTCCTTGCAGATCGGCTGAACTCCAGTTGTGATGCGGATCGTTTTTCAGCTTGTATAAAAAATTGGGATTATCAGGATGTTTATGCCCATAAAAATTGCAGCGATAAAAGCCTTTGACGGGCTGGCGCAGAAAATCATTAGGCTCCATTGTAAAAGTATTCATCATAGTGCGTTCACCATAATAATAGTGTGCGGATGAGCGCCTGCGGCCACAGCTAGCTTTGCTTGCGCTGTTTCGTTCTCGAAAATAATGATTTCCTTACTTCTGAAACGAGCAAAAATCTGTTTGAACTTATTAGGCTGCGTCTCATCGTGGTAATAGCATTCAGCAAATAGGTGATGAAGATAATGCTGATGCAACAATTGCTCGGCTCGAGCTTGACGTGCGTTGGTGGCCAGCACTAAAACTTTATCCTGACAGCCCTGCAGAAGTTGGTACAACTTGGTATTTAGCTGCGTTGTATGCAGGAACTGCGGATAAAGAACCTCTTTACGCTGAACGATAGCGTCCAATAAGTCAGCAGGCAGATCATCTAGGGCTTCTTGTAATCTGTTACGAGTCAATCGTTCATAAGAGGCTGCCTGTTCAGGCAAGGCTGTGCCCGTTACTTCAAGCGTAGCGGCTTGATATGCCAACAGATTGGCTTGATTGGTATCAATCAAAGTACCGTCGAGGTCAACGACCAAGATTTCGGCATTTTGAATTTTTAATAAAGATTCATCCATGAAGCTCAATCCTAAAAGCACCTGACTTTACTCAATAAGACGCGACAACTCGCCCAACTCAAATACCTTCCAGTCCTCAAGTGCAGCAGGCATTGGGTCGGGCCGGCGAATAGCAATAGCATTTTGGCTATCAGGCCAAGCCGCTTCGAGCTCGCACACCACAGCACCTGAGGCATCAACGACTTCATAACCGATGACTGGTGCATTAAAGCCTTGTTTTCCCATAAGCTGCAGCTCGCCATGGATGGCCGGATCGGCAAGCTCATAGACCTCACTCCAGTCACCGGATTGAGGTGGTAGCTGCTCTCGGCGCAGGCGTGTGATTGTCTGCATATCAGCGTGAGAAACATAGATAGCACCACCATGCGCTTTACGGTGGCAGTCGGCACAGAGAACTTTTAAGTTTGCTGATTTATTATCGTTTTTAACACCATTGATGTGGTGCACATGGCAGAGATTTTTGTGCTGCTGTAACTCAATATCGCACTGTTGACACTGATAATTGTATTGTTCACGAGCACGCTTAGAAACGTCTTCCCAGTCATCCGTATAACCAACGCGGTCATCAGCCATGGCCCTAGGTAGTCGAGGAAATACCGAGCTGTAGGTGGCAAAAAACTCACCAAGATTGAACTCTTTAGCGTTGCGATAACGTGCAGCAGCGCTTTCACGTGAATTTTTATAGTTAATATGAGTCAGGCAAAACTGGCATACCTGCAGAGCGACCTCAGGCTCGGGACCCGAATGTTTAGATGAAGAAATTTTAAAGTTGGGATCTACACCATTACGCACATGATAACGCTGAAAACGCCCTTTAGCCTGCATGTCATTCAGGGTTCTGCATTGCGCGATATGAACTTTGAAGCCCTTACTCGGGTTGGCTAACGTTAGATCGAACTTGTTCGTATGATCCTTGATATAGAGAACAACTTGTCTCCCTTTATAATCAAGCAAACCGCTGCGCACGGTAATGTCGCCGATAGGTATCTCAATGCCATCTTCTAGCTCAACATCCACAGGCTCAAATTTAAAAGCTTTTGTTGGCAGTACAAACCCTACTGGCTTGCCCATACGGGCGGCTAGTTGTCCCAAAGCCGAGAAATCAAATTCCAGTTTCATAGTTAGAAATCAATAATCTTACGGATTTGCGTCTCGGCATTGGTCACCACCTTGAAGCTGACACGACGCGAACGTTCCTGGTCTTCGTGACCAAGATTATCAAGAACTAATTGAGACGATGAATAGCCAACCGCAGCAAACTTACTTTTGATCCAGTCGCGCTCAGCGGCAACAGCAGGAATACTGTGCACATGTTGCAGTACAGAACGAGTACGGCCTTGGGAGAGTTCCATATTGAGGAAGTAAGCCATGTCGGCTGACGTCTGTGTATTCCAGACTGAACTGGTGTGGCCTTCAATACGGATCTCAGAGATGTTGTCACGAAAATTGCTAATTACTGTCAAATATCTTGGGAAAAAGTCTTCCAAAATACTTTTAAACTGTGGCCGCAAATTGATTTCACCTGTAGCAAAAAGTACCTCAGGCGATTTGAAGCGAAACTCCAGAGTAGTCTGATCAATTTCTGCGTCCCAAAGCTCAAGATCAGTTTTGAACTCTTCATTCAGGCTTTCATATAGCGCAACTTGAGTGTTCTGGTAAGTGACAGCAACTTCTTTAATTTTATCGCTCTCTACCTGCGCATAGCGCATAAAAGCAATAGCAATCAGCATGAACACCATCATCAAACCGGCCATAAGGTCGGACATAGAGATCCATTGCTCGTTATTTTCGCCGTTACCGTTTTGTGTCTGCCCTTTGTTAAAACTGCCGAATATCCTTTCCATGCTTTACTCCTAGTTATCCAAATTGGTTTGGATAACTTTTTCCATGGCGCGCACCATACTTTCGTAGTCCTGCACAAAACGTCCGGTAATAGTTGTCAACTGCGACCCCATTTCCTGCATCGCCCGAGAAATTTCACGTGCAGTTGCAGTCTCTAGAGCTTTGAGTTCAGTGTTGATCGTCTCCCCCGTTTTGCTAACGGACTGCTGCATGTAGCCTTCCATTGACTTCTGAGCGCTGCTAAAGGTTGAGTTGATCTCGTTGGTAATGCTTTCACCCAAACGTTTAAATTCAGTAATGGCATCTTTACTGTAGCGCTCCATGGAGCTAACCACTTTCTCCAAATCACGAGTAACTGATGTTGTTCCTTCGGCGAGTTTAGCGACCGTAGTGGTGACCTCATCCTGCATTTTTTTGGAATCGTCTTGCATACGCACCAAGGTATCACGCGCTTGGTTGTTAATTTCCGTAGCGGCGTCTTTCAGAGTCTGTGATATGTCTTCCGAACTGCTGGCCACATCTTTGGCCATACTGCTGAAGGCTTGCTGAGTGGTAGTAACAGAGTCTTGCAAGTGGCCAGCAGAAGCTTCCAAAGCCACACGAATCTCATTAGATCCATCAGTCAACTTACTGCTAGTTTCCAGCAGGTGGCCGTGAAGTGTCTCAGTCGACGAGGCCAGTTGTTGGCCTAGATTCTCCACCTGTCCTTGAATCATTGGCACTGCTTCGATGGCCTTGTCGCGCATGCTGACAAAGGCTTCCAGATGGCGCTGCAACTCACCAATCTGGTGCTGATTGACTTCAAGAACATCTTTAAGGTCATGCATGGCCTTAGGAATATTTTCGCATTCAATCCAGATGCCGGCTACAGCTTCACGAGTCCCAACCAATGACTGCACGCTTTGCTCGTACTGATCGCTCATTTTCTCAACTTGGCCACGGTACTGCTCTTGCCATACCACCAGTGACTTGACTGACGCGTCGAGTGCCTTGAAATTTTCGCCAAACTGCTCAGTCAACTTCTCGTTGAACTCTTGAATCACACTTTTTAGTGCATCGATAATTTGCTCGGTAGCAGCGCGCGACATCATCTCGGCAAAGCTATCCAGCGCAGTGAACAGCTTAGTATCGAACTCTTGATACTGCTGGGCACTTTGTTCATGACGCTGACTGAGTTCACCACGCAACTGACTCAGTTGCTCCAATGCACCTGCTACCTGTTCTTGTAACTTACTGTGTTCCTCTGCCTGTTGCGTGCGCAGGTTAGTGATCTCATTGGTTAAGCGCTGATTATCCTGACCAAGACTATGAGCGAAAGAGGATTCAACACTCGGGCTGAGTTGATCTCGAATGAACTCCAGATGCTCAAGCTGCCGCATTGAAGAACCCATAGCTTGCATGGTGTTGCCCAGGTTTTGTAGCGGTGCCATATCCGCACGCAACATCTTGAACTGCCCCACTAGAGAGCCTTCTTCATTGCCACTTAGCCCTTTATAAATATTGACCAAGGCTTTGTACTG
>CANRHT010000242.1 GCA_947630465.1 uncultured Pseudomonadaceae bacterium | reverse complement strand
GACTATAAAACTCCCAATCACTGCAATCTCTTCCATATTGCACAGAATTACAGGTGTAATCCTGTTTTTAGGCATCATTGTGCTGCTTTATGGTCTCGATAAGTCACTTGCGTCAGAGCAAGGATTTGCTGAGGTTAAAGAGTGCTTGACCAGCCCACTGGCCAAGTTTGTAGTGTGGGGTCTTCTCTCTGGACTGATGTACCACTTAACAGCTGGTATCCGCCATTTAATTATGGACTTGGGTATCGGTGAAACGCTGGAAGGCGGAAAGCTGGGTGCTAAGTTAGTCTTTATTATTTCAGCAGTACTGATCGTATTGATGGGAGTCTGGATATGGTAACTAACGTAACGAACTTCTCTCGCTCCGGTTTGTTTGACTGGATGGCTCAGCGTGTATCAGCTGTTGTACTGGCAGCTTATGCATTATTTTTGCTGGGTTATGTCATTTTTAATCCCGGTATGGGCTTTGCTGAGTGGCAAAGTCTATTTTCTCAGAGTTGGATGCGCATTTTCAGCATCATGAGCTTAGTCGCTCTTGGAGTGCATGCGTGGGTAGGGTTGTGGACCATTACAACTGACTACTTAACACCAATGGCTCTGGGTAGCTGGGCAACAGGTGTACGATTTTTAGTCCAAGCGCTGTGCGGCCTTACGATGTTCGTATTGTTCGTATGGGGCATACAGATTTTGTGGGGAAATTGATCCATGGCCAGTATTCGTACCATTTCTTATGATGCAATCATCATTGGTGGCGGCGGCGCAGGTATGCGTGCATCGCTCCAGTTAGCACAAGGTGGGCATAAAACAGCCGTAGTCACTAAAGTGTTCCCTACGCGCTCACACACTGTATCTGCACAAGGTGGTATCACCTGTGCAATCGCATCAGATGACCCGAACGATGATTGGCGCTGGCACATGTACGATACCGTTAAAGGTTCCGACTACATCGGTGACCAAGACGCTATCGAATACATGTGTTCTGTAGGTCCTGAAGCTGTATATGAGCTTGAGCATATGGGCTTGCCTTTCTCGCGCACAGAAATCGGCCGTATTTATCAGCGTCCATTCGGTGGTCAGTCGAAAGACTATGGCCGCGGTGGTCAAGCTGCGCGTACTTGTGCTGCTGCTGACCGTACTGGTCATGCTTTATTGCACACACTGTACCAAGCCAACTTAAAAAACGGCACGTCATTCTTGAACGAGTGGTTTGCGGTTGATTTAGTTAAAAACGAAGACGGTGCAGTGGTTGGTATTATCGCTATCTGCATTGAAACGGGTGAAGTTGTTCATATCCGTGCTAAAGCTGTTGTTCTTGCAACAGGTGGTGCAGGCCGTATTTATGCGTCCACAACCAACGCTCTGATCAACACTGGTGACGGTATTGGTATGGCGCTGCGTGCTGGCGTGCCAGTACAAGATATGGAAATGTGGCAGTTCCACCCAACCGGTATTGCCGGTGCAGGTACCTTGGTTACTGAAGGTTGCCGTGGTGAAGGTGGTTACTTAATCAATAAGCACGGTGAGCGTTTCATGGAGCGTTATGCGCCCAACGCGAAAGACCTTGCTGGACGTGACGTTGTAGCACGTTCCATGGTTAAGGAAATCCTTGCTGGTAACGGTTGCGGTCCAGATGGTGACCACGTACTGCTGAAACTTGATCACCTTGGTGAAGAAGTTCTGCACAGTCGTTTGCCGGGTATTTGTGAGCTGTCAATTACCTTTGCTCACGTTGACCCAGTGGTTGCGCCGATTCCAGTTGTACCAACCTGTCACTACATGATGGGCGGTATTGCTACCAACATTAATGGTCAGGCGATCGCGCAAGACGCTGAAGGCAAAGATCACATCATTGATGGTTTGTTCGCTGTCGGTGAAGTGACATCGGTATCTGTACACGGTGCGAACCGTCTCGGTGGTAACTCACTGCTTGACTTGGTTGTATTCGGTCGCGCAGCAGGTCTCTACCTTGAGAAGAGTCTGCGTGATGGTGTTGACGCTAAAGCTGCAAGCGAGAGCGATATTGAGAAATCTCTTGCACGTCTCAACGCACTCAATGAGCGTACAGAGGGTGAAGAAGTTGCACCTCTGCGTAAAGAGTTGCAGAACTGCATGCAGAACTACTTCGGTGTGTTCCGTACTGGTGAGTTCATGAAGAAAGGTATTGCTGAGCTTGAGAAATTAGGCGAGCGTATCAAAAACGTGAAAATCACTGACAAGAGTAATGCTTTCAATACAGCACGTATTGAAGCACTCGAATTGCAAAACTTGTTTGAAGTGGCTGAAGCGACTGCGATTGCTGCCGAGGCTCGTACTGAGTCGCGCGGTGCGCATGCTCGTGAAGACTTTGAAGACCGTGACGATGAAAACTGGCTTTGCCATAGCATGTATTTCCCTGGGGAAAAACGTGTTGGCAAGCGCGCCGTGAATTTCTCGATTTCGTCAGCGCTCAGTCCCGAAGAAATTGAGCACTTCATACCTCAAGAACGTAAATATTAAGGGTTAGTACGATGACGTTGCCTAAAATATTGAAAGTAAGCGTTTACCGCTATAATCCAGAGGTTAACTCTGCACCTTTCATGCAAGACTTCGATGTAACCATCGATGGTAAAGACATGATGGTGTTGGATGTTTTAAATCTGATCAAAGAACAAGATCAGAGCATGTCCTATCGTCGCTCATGCCGTGAAGGCGTGTGCGGTTCGGACGGTATGAACATCGCTGGAAAGAATGGTTTGGCTTGTATTACACCGCTTTCTTCTGTTGTTAAAAACGGTAAGTTAGTTGTGCGTCCATTACCAGGTCTGCCAATTATTCGTGACTTAGCTGTAGATATGAGTATTTTCTACAAGCAATACGAAAAAGTTCAGCCGTACCTGCAAAACGATATGCCAACACCGGGTATTGAGCGCTTACAGTCTCCAGCCGATCGTGAGAAGTTGGATGGTTTGTACGAGTGTATCTTGTGCGCTTGCTGCTCAACCGGTTGCCCATCATTCTGGTGGAACCCTGACAAGTTCTTAGGTCCAGCAGCTTTGTTGCAGGCTTATCGTTTCTTGGCAGATACACGTGATACGCAAACACAAGAACGTTTAGCTCGTCTTGACGATCCGTTTAGCGTATTCCGTTGCCATAACATTATGAACTGCGTTAACGTATGTCCGAAAGGCCTTAACCCAACACGGGCGATTGGTCATATTCGTAGTATGTTGCTGCAGAGTGGTACTTAATTTATAGCAGCGAATGCTATAAGTTTTTGAGCCGCTTATATGAGTTTTCATATAAGCGGCTTTATACGAGAAAAGCTTACAAGGCTTTTCTATAACGAAATTGAAGACCAGCAGGGGCATCCGGGCTGGTACCCGGACTATCTGCGTGAACCGTAGTGGCTTTACCCAAGTCGCTGTATGTGACTTAAAGGCCATTAAGTTTCCATGCCGGTAGAGTCCCCCTTATCAAGGGTGACCTAGCATGCAAGAAAGCGTAATGCAGCGCATGTGGAGCAGCGCACACCTATCCGGTGGAAATGCTGCCTATGTGGAAGAGCTATATGAACTCTACCTGCACGATCCGAACTCCGTATCGGAAGAGTGGCGTACTTATTTCCAAAAACTACCCACAAGCGGCGGTTTAGGAAACGATGTTTCGCACTCAACAGTTCGTGATCAATTTGTCTTATTGGCTAAAAACCAGAGACGAGCTCAGCCAGTATCTGCTGGCAGTGTCAGCACTGAGCATGAGAAAAAACAAGTTGAGGTTCTCCGTTTAATTCAAGCCTACCGTATGCGTGGCCACCAAGCGTCTAAGCTTGACCCACTCAATTTATGGGTTCGCCCCATGCAGGCTGATCTGACCGTACATCATTACGGTTTGACTGATGCGGATCTTGACAGTGTGTTTCGTACCGGTGACTTAAATATCGGTAAAGAAGAAGCCACTCTGCGCGAAATCCAGCAAGCGTTACAAGAGACCTATTGCGGTACGATCGGTGCTGAGTTTACGCATATCGTTGATTCAGAACAGCGTCGCTGGTTCCAGCAGCGTTTAGAAAGTGTGCGCAGTTGCCCAGACTTTTCTCCTGAAGTACGTACGCATATTCTTGAGCGTTTAACCGCTGGTGAAGGTTTAGAAAAGTATTTGGGCACTAAATACCCAGGTACCAAACGCTTTGGTCTTGAAGGTGGTGAGAGTCTTATTCCATTAATGGATGAGATTATTCAACGTTCAGGCTCATATGGCGCTAAAGAAATTGTTGTAGGTATGGCGCACCGTGGACGTCTCAACGTTCTCGTCAATACCTATGGTAAAAACCCACGTGATTTATTTGATGAATTTGATGGTAAGCGTGTTGAAGGCTTGGCATCAGGTGACGTTAAATATCACCAAGGTTTCTCATCTAACGTGATGACACCCGGTGGTGAAGTGCACTTGGCACTGAGCTTTAACCCGTCACACCTAGAGATTGTGTCTCCTGTTGTTGAGGGTTCTGTACGTGCTCGTCAAGACCGTCGCAACGATCCCAATGGTGACAAAGTTGTTCCAGTAACGATTCACGGTGACTCGGCATTTGCGGGTCAAGGTGTGGTTCTGGAAACTTTCCAAATGTCACAAACCCGTGGTTTTAAAACCGGCGGCACCATTCGTGTTGTGATCAACAACCAAGTTGGTTTTACCACCAGCAAACCTGAAGATACGCGCTCAACTGAATATGCGACTGATGTTGCAAAAATGATTCAGGCGCCGATCTTGCACGTTAATGGCGATGATCCAGAAGCTGTATTGTTTGTCACTCAGTTGGCCATTGACTACCGCATGCAGTTTAAGCGTGACGTAGTGAT
>CANRHT010000241.1 GCA_947630465.1 uncultured Pseudomonadaceae bacterium | reverse complement strand
AGCAGTTTCAGTGCTCGTCGCCGTCACTTAGATGCGTTAAGGCAAGCTGAGCAATATTTAGCCAATGGTTATCAACAACTCACAGGTGCCAGTGCTGGGGAATTACTCGCGGAAGATTTGCGTATGGCGCAACAAGCGCTCGGCGAGATTACCGGTGAATTCAGTGCGGATGATCTTTTGGGACGTATTTTTTCTAGTTTTTGTATCGGTAAGTAGAATGATTCTTAATACTGTTCAGTGTGTTTGAAATAAATTACTACAGATATTAAATATAATTATAAATATTAAAAAATAAGGGGGATATCGATCCCCCTTATTTTATTATTGCGCGCTGTAGTAAGCAGCAATATCAGCAATATCTTCGTCACTCAAGTTGGTTGCTTGTGGCGTCATCATGGCTGACATACCACCATTGCGCTCACCCGCACGGTAGGCTTTTAGTGAGCTCTCTAAATAAGCAGCCCATTGTCCAGCGAGGTTTGGATAAATGCTAGCGGGCGATTTACCATCCATACCATGACAGGCTGAACACACAGCAACTTTGGTTGCGCCAGCGGCTGCATCACCTTCAGCATTCGCTAAACCAGGTAGCGCTACCGCCATGACTGCTGCAGCAATAGAACCTTTAACCCATTTATTTAGCATAGTATTTTCCTCGTAGGACGATATTGTTTTACACATTTGATTCTAATTTAAAACCTAAATAGCCGTCTTTACAAGCACTCTGTCGCTGTATCTACACCTGAGGTGATATGCATCAGCGTGCTCTATGATAATTATTGAGGTTCACAGTTATCTATATTTTTTATGCTAGATTAGGCACAGTCAAATAGTGTTTATCTAAGGTTGAATCCTTATAAAACATGATTTTATCACATTATATGTGTAGATATATGATATCTGCACTGCAACATACTAGGCTTAAGCTTCTTCCAGTTCGCGTTTTAGATAACAACTGTAGATAAGTTTGAGTACAAAAATATGACTTAAAAGTCACCTGTAAGCCGTTACCGTATTAGCCCGGTCGAACGGCTGCCACCGTCGATGAGGAGATAACCATGGAAATGTGGAAGCTTAAGCGCCGAGATTTCCTGAAAGGGTTGGGTCTGACCACTACTGGAGTCATGCTCAGTGGTAACGCATGGTCACTCAATCGCTTAGAGCCTGTTGGCAATACGCTGGTAACTGAGTACCCCTACCGCGACTGGGAAGATTTATACCGTAATGAGTGGTCCTGGGACAAAGTGGGGCATGCGGCGCACTGCATTAACTGCATGGGTAACTGCGGTTGGGATATCTACGTTAAAGACGGCATCGTCGTTCGTGAAGAGCAGATCGCTAAATACCCACAGGTGCACGAAAATATCCCTGATGCCAACCCGCGCGGTTGTAACAAAGGCGCGATTCACTCCACATCAATGTACGAAGCTGACCGTTTACGCTATCCATTAAAGCGTGCCGGTGAACGAGGTGAAGGCAAGTGGCAGCGTATTTCTTGGGATCAAGCGACCGAAGAAGTGGCTGATAAAATCATTGATATTTTTGTTAAACACGGTCCAGGTAAACTTAAAACTCACCAAGGTTCGGGTAACCAATCCATGGTACGCCAAGCCGGTCCCGCACGTTTTGCGGCGCTCGTGGGCGGTATTCAGCTGGATGGCTTTACTGTCGTGGGTGACTTATTAACCGGTGCGCATTTAGCCTACGGTAACCCGCTGGAAAGCTTCACCTCTGATGCTTGGTTTGATGCTGATTACATTATGCTCGGCATGATTAATCCTAATGCGACCCGTATTCCCGACGCCCACTATATTTGGGAAGCCAAATACAATGGTGCGCGCATTACCAGTAGCTCACCGGATTACAACCCCAGTGCAATCCATACCGACCTGTGGATGCCGATCAATCAAGGTACTGACCCCTTCTTAGCCATGTCATTTGTGAACGTGATTATTGAAGAAGGTTTGTTTAAACCTGAATTTATGAAAGAGCAAACCGACTTACCGATGCTGGTACGCGTCGATAACGGTAAGCTTTTGCGTGAGTCAGATATCGTTGCAGACGGCTCAGATGAGGTTTTCTATCACTGGGATTTGAACAGCAAAAAAGCCGTTAAAGCCAAAGGCTCTATGGGTGATGACGACAAAACCCTAAAACTGGGCGCTGTTGATCCTGCGATTGAAGGCACCTTTACTGTTGAAGGGATCAAGGTCACTACAGTATTTGAGCAAGTTAAAAAAGAAGCAGCTAAATTTACTCCAGAAAAAACGCAAAAAGAAACCAACGTGCACCCAGACATCGTGCGCCAAGAAGCACGTCATCTGGCGAAAGCTAAAAAAGCCATCATCATGTTGGGTTATATCACGTCCAGTTACTCCAACTGTTTATACACCTGTTGGGGTTATGCGCTGACCTTGGCCTTGACCGGACACGGTGGTCGGACTGGTGGTCTGGATACCTCTTGGGTGGTGTGGAATCACCCACGCTGGTCCGAGTTGGCCGGTTTTGAAGGTAAAAAATCAGCGCGCTTAGAAGCCGGTGGTTTAGGTGAGTTTTTACGTGGCGGCATGATGGAAGGTGCGCGTAAACAGTTTGATAACAAAAAACTGAAAGAGCGTGTCGGCTTTGATCTCGATGAGATGGAAGCGATGATGAATGAGTCGGTAGAGAAAGGTTGGATGCCCTACCATGGCGAAATCAAAGGGATGATTTCCATTGCCGATAACACCTTCCGCCGTAATAAAATGTCGGAGAAATACCGCGAAGAGCATTTACGTCAGGCAGAAGAGCTGTATGTAAACATTAACGTGCGTATGGACTCCACCGCTGAGTGGGCAGACTATATTTTACCGGCTGCAAGTCACTATGAAGCTTGGGATATCCGTACTCAGGGTTACCACCGTTTTGCCAATATCTTTACCCGTCCGGTCGAGCCAGTCGGCGAGTCCAAACCTGACTGGGAAATCATGGCGTTGCTGACCAAGAAAATTCAAGAACGCGCCATTGAGCGCGGTATTGGTCCAATCCAAGATGGTGACGTGACTCGTGATTTGCACACCATTCACGATGACTTTACCCGTAATGGAAAGCTCAATACGGACTATGATGTGCTCAAACATATCATTGAAGATTCGCCAGAATTTGGTGGCGTGACCATTGAGGAAGCGGCGGAAAAAGGCTTCATTACCATGAATGAGCACGCTGGCCTGAACCAGCCGTTAAAACCAGATGAAGGCTATAACCCCTTTACTGCACAAACCGATGGTAAAAAGCCTTATGAAACCTTAACCGGTCGTATTACTTTCTACTGTGACCATCCATGGTTTGAAAAACTGAATTCCACTGTACCGACGGCACGTTTGCATGCTGGACCTAAGGCATCGAATTACCCATTGAAGTTCTATTCACCGCACTCACGCTGGGGTATTCACTCCAACTGGCGCAGTAATAAGTACTTGCTGCGCTTACAGCGTGGTGAACCTAACATCTATATCAACCCGAAACTGGCTGCGCAAAAAGGCATCAAGGATGGCGACACTGTGCGTTTGTTTAATGCTAATGGTGATTTCTTTGCTCAGGCGAAGTTTTACCCAAGCATTCCTGAAGATTCCATCATGATGGAACACGGTTGGGAGCCGCATCAGTACATTAAGCGTAGAAATATGAACATGTCGCACGCCGTATTCTTACAGCCTTTAGAGCTGGTCGGTAACTGGGGACACTTGAAGTTTATTTACGCGAAATGGAACGCCAACCAGCATATTCATGAATCGAGTTACGATATTGAGCTGGCTAAACCAGAAGATATTAACGACCCAAGAGCCGTTTAAGAGGAACTTATTATGACTGTTAAACGCCAACTCAGTATGGTTTTAGATTTAAACAAATGCATTGGTTGCCAAACCTGTACAGCGGCTTGCAAGTTGATGTGGACCAACCGTAACGGCCGTGAACATATGTATTGGAATAACGTGGAAACCCAGCCAGGTCTTGGCTATCCACGTGATTACCAAAATATGGGCGGTGGTTTTGATGCTGATGGTGCACTGCGCTTAGGTAAGCAACCCAGCCAAGAAGACTATGGTATTCCGTGGGAGTACAACTACGAAGAAGCCTTAATGACTGGCACTGATCCATGGTTGCGTCCGCACGTTAAACCCACGTGGGGCGCTAACTGGGATGAGGACGAAGGCGAAGGCAGCTACCCCAACAGCTATTACTTTTACTTACCACGTTTGTGCAACCATTGTGCTAACCCCGCTTGCCTAGCGGCTTGTACGCGTAATGCGATTTACAAGCGCCAAGAAGATGGCATTGTGCTGGTTGACCAAGAACGATGCCGTGGTTACCGTTATTGCGTGAATGCCTGTCCGTACAAAAAAATCTACTTTAATGAAGAGATTTCCAAGTCCGAGAAGTGCATTTTCTGCTACCCACGCATTGAAAAAGGTTTACCCACCGCCTGTGCGCAACAGTGTGTTGGACGCATCCGTTGGATTGGCTACCGTGATGATGAAGCAGGCCCAATTCACTTGCTCGTGGAAAAGTACAAAGTGGCTTTGCCGCTGCATGCGGAGTGGGGCACAGAACCTAACGTATTTTATATTCCACCCACTTCACCACCTAAGTTTGGCCCCAATGGCGAAGCACTGGATGAGCCGCGGATTCCACTGGCCTACCTTGAGAGCCTGTTTGGTCCACGGGTCAGTGACGTATTCGATACGTTAGCGCAAGCCCGTCAGGATAAAGCCGATGGTAAAGACAGCGAACTGATGGATACTTTGATCGGTTTTAAACA
>CANRHT010000240.1 GCA_947630465.1 uncultured Pseudomonadaceae bacterium | reverse complement strand
AGTGCTGCTGAGTTTGTTTTCTTCATCGACCCTCAGCCTATGAAGCGTAAGTTAGGTTGCAATGGATATCAGATTGTAGCCAGCCAGTTAATGCCTTCTATATCCTGCCTTGGATGGGCCAATCAGGTGATTGACTGCGTACAGCTGGCTATGTGCGGAGACTGGCCTGGGCGTGACCTGCAAGATTTCCGTGAGTTTTTACAAGCCTGTCAAAGCAGGCAGTTAAGTTTCAGCATTGTAGATTTTGACTGGGCGGAGCCACTGCAACTGCTTAACCAACCACTTGCTGGCTTCCGCACGCTCTACGTGGTTATCCTAGGCGATGCATTTCCTGACCTGAATAGCTGTGCCGCGCTAGTCAATGCAATAGAAACATCAAACCCAAATATTGTAGAGTTGCGTTTCGGTAACGAGATACGGCCGAAAGCGCCTTGTAATGCCTTATTATTGGGTGAAATGCATAGCTGACAATGCAATGCCCACCCATCGATTAATCAGCAGCAGATAAGGAAGTTCTATTGCCCAGCAACTCAACTCGTCAAACACTTGCTCGCCAGTGGGAGCTGCTTACTTTGTTACCGAGTAAAGCCCCTGGTCTCAGTGCCGCCTGCTTGCAGGAACAATTAAAAACAGCTGGGTACACAGTCAGCAAGCGCACAATTGAGCGTGACCTAATAGATCTTTCTCGCCAGTTTCCAGTGCAATGCAATGATAAAGGCATACCTTATGGGTGGCACTGGATGGCTGGGGCGTCAAGTAAAATACCCAGTATCTCCGTGAGTGATGCGCTGACTTTGCAGTTACTTGAAGGCAGCCTATCCACATTAATTCCTAGTCATATGCTGAAAACACTTGAACCTCGCTTTCAGCAAGCTAAAAGCAAACTCCAGTCGTTAAGTGCCGAAATACCTGCAGCTGCCTGGGTAAATAAGGTGGCCTACGTCCAGCCAGAGTTTCAACTACTAGCACCGGAAGTGAGCGAGTACTGTTTAGAGGCGATTCAAGACGCCTTGCTTTACCAGCGGCGAGTTGATTGCACCTACTATGCCGCCCACAAAGATCGTGAGTATCAGTTAACTTTGAATCCTCTTGCTCTGGTACAGCGCGGCCAAGTGACCTACTTAATTGCCACAGCAGAGCCCTTTGATGACATCAGGCAATATGCTCTCCACCGTTTTCGCAATGCACAGATACTTGAGGACTCGGCATTAGCCCCTGAAGACTTTGAATTGCAGAACTACCTGCAAAGCGGTGCCATGCAATTTGGTGAGCCAGCTACATTAAAAGTTGAAGCTTGGATTAATTCAGGACTTGCACGACTTTTACGCGAAACCCCAATCTCGGCGGATATGCAGTTGGTTGCTGACGCAGACGGCTTCAACATGACAGCAACGGTAAACAATAGCTGGGAACTGCAGTGGTGGATACTGTCTCACTCCGGCTCTATTCAGATTCGAAAACCTAAAAAGTTACGAGACAACATTACTCAACGCTTAACCTCTGCTTTAGAAATGCACAGGCAATAACACGCCTGCATGATCAATATATCAAGGAACAAATCTATGCCTGGCATCGACAATGTAGGAGCAGCATTTAAAGCGTTCATGGGCTCGATCAGTCATGAGCGCAAAGCCATTATTTCGACACTTAATAATGGCTTTGAAGGTTGGCTAAAACTGGAGTTTTATACTTGGCTGATCCAAGCGTATGATCTTGATTACACCGCTGCGCACTACCACGACCGTGACGCGGGAATGGAGTACACCATTGATCTAGACCAGCGCTTTGCCGCAATAGATCGCACAACCAAACAATGTGACTTGTGGGTTCGGGATGGTGAGACAAGCAAATATCACTACATTGAGCTGAAAGCCCCCTTTGCCAATACAAACCAAGGCAAGCTCATGCAAAGCGCTGCTGATGACTACTGGTATATGTCGCGTTTGAAAGCCTCAACAGAGTTAGTGGCGACAGGCAGCGCTATTGTTTTTGGTGTGGGTTTTTCAGATAACGCCAACGTTGCTGCCGCTCAAAATACTCATGTCGATTCATGGCAGAAGCATATTGATTATGTGCGTAGTTACTCAGGCTTGAGTACAGAGCTCACCCTTTCTGACGAGAGTGAGCACAAGGCTATAAAGTGGGCTGTGCTGACACATCGGTACTGATTTGCATTCTACAGGTTTCAGGCTTTATCAGGAGCATCGTCGCACGAGCAGCCTTGAAGATATACAGCAAGCTGCTGGTTGTTTATACGCCAATGGCGTATTATCGAGCCTATGGTTTTATAGGAACTACTGTGCTCGCCAAACACTTAAGTGGAGTGCTGGCGATGTGATTGACGGTGCTAGCGGTATACGCAAAATCAAAGTGCCAACCAGAGTTCACCGTAAGTGTGGACGCTCAAAATATTTATTACTGCTTTATGGCAGTCACGCAGATTGTGCTGCTGATGATTTAACGCCGGCAGAGAGCAAGGCACTTAAGCAAATTACTGAGTCATGGAGATAATACTATGAGCACTTTCTTCGACGAGCTATTGGAGAGCGTTCAACAGATGGATGAAGTAGTTAAGGGAGAGCGTGCACCGTCCCGCGAGTTTCATGTTGATGCTACTCAGGTAAAAGTAATTCGTAAGGCCACAGGATTGACCCAGGTCCAATTTGCTCAATGCATTGGTATTGAAGTCGCTACTTTGCGTAATTGGGAGCAAGGCCGCCGTGAACCGACCGGCCCAGCCAAGGCGTTGTTGACGGCAATTAAAAATGACCCTAAGCATGTATTACAGGCGCTGGGAGCTTAAGATAAAAAGCTTGTTATCAAACCGTCTTTTAAGAGCTTGGCGGCCAGCCGCTTATATTGTAGGGGGCGTTAATCTGCAGGCGGTGATTTGATAAGCTGCTGGAGTCACACGCATATAGGCAGTGTCATGGTCAGCCAATAGGCTTATATAAAGAAGCAATATGGGTTGCCTATTGCTACTAGTATTTTCAATATCAAATGTAACGCTGATATATTTTTAGCCGCCACCGCGCAGATAGAACTAGGAATTTCATCAATGAAAGAATCACAACAGATCGAGTTTAAGCGTCAGTGGAAGGACGAGTGGCTTAAATGGGTCAGCGCATTTGCTAACGCAGAAGGTGGTGTGCTGATGGTCGGTTATGACGATCATGGGCAGGTGGTCGGCGTCGAGCAGGCAAGCAAATTATTGGAAGATATCCCCAACAAAATTCGCGACATATTGGGCATTGTTGTGGATGTGAATCTCAAGGTTGCTGACGGCCTAGAAACCTTACACATTCAAGTACCTGCTTACCCTTATCCAGTGAGTTATAAAGGGGAATACCATTACCGCAGCGGTAGCACCAAGCAAGAGCTTAAAGGCGCTGCCTTGGATCGTTTTCTACTTCGTAAACAAGGTCTACATTGGGATGCCGTTCCTTTGCCTGGGCTTGAAGTCAGTAGCCTAGATGCAGCTACTTTCAAGAAATTCAGCGAGTTTGCGATCAACAGCCAGCGCTTGCCAGCAAGCATCATCAACGACAGCCCTCAGCTACTACTAGAACGCTTACGCTTAACTCAGAGTGATTACTTAAAACGCGCTGTCGCTCTACTGTTTCATCCTGATCCAGAGCGGTTTGTCACAGGCGCATGCATTAAAATCGGTGCTTTCGGCGTCAACGATGCTGACTTGCTGCATCATGATGAAGTGGTCGGCAACCTCTTTACCCAGATTGAAAACACTATTGAAGTGCTCAAGCTTAAATACTTGAGAGCCTTAATCAGCTATGACGAACTTTACCGCAAAGAAAGCTACCCTGTTCCTTTGGCCGCTTTGCGCGAAGCTCTTTTAAACGCTGTAGTTCATAAGGATTATGCAAGCGCCACTGCTATTCAAATCAGTGTGTATCCTGACAAACTCATGATCTGGAATCCCGGCCATCTGCCAGAAAGCTGGACGCTAGATAAGCTGATGTCCAAACATGCGTCATGCCCATTTAACCCAGATATAGCCAATACATTTTTCCGTGCAGGCTTGATTGAATCTTGGGGGCGCGGCATAGAGCGCATTATTGATACATGCAAGCAGGGAAACTATCCCGCGCCAAAATGGCAGCTTGAGCCTGGTGGGTTATGGGTTGTTTTTGAGTTTCCTAGAGCGCATGTCCGCCAACTGCCAGATGAAACCGGACAAGCTACCGGACAAGTCGCCGGACAAGCTGAGGCTTGGGTGTTGGAAGTGCTTCAAGTTTGTAGTCGCTCAGAGCTAACACGCAGCCAAATTCAAGAAGTCACTGGCATCAAGCATAGAGAAACCTTTCAAAATAATTATTTAAACCCTTTGCTTGCAGATGGATTAATTGAACGCACCATCCCAGACAAGCCCACTAGCCCAAAACAAAAGTACAGAATTACTGTTGCGGGTATTAGGTTTTTAAATAATAAATAACAGACTTATAACGTAAGTATCAGAG
>CANRHT010000239.1 GCA_947630465.1 uncultured Pseudomonadaceae bacterium | reverse complement strand
CTAAAGTCAGGCATAAACCTTGAATAGTAGTGACTGTTTTACCGCCACGGCCTTTACTCTCGCGGCGCACGCGCGCAATACCATCACCGCTATTGATCGGTTGTTCAGCGCAAATACAGTCGGCTTGAGGCTGTTCGCAGTCGGGGCAATGGCGGCCACTGTCCGTTGAATAGACCAAACCGCTCAATGCGGCAAAGGGATTGGCTTTTGTCACAGTGCAACTCTCCACATATCATTATGCGCATCGACAGATTAAATCCAGCGTCGCACTTTACTCATATAAGCGCGGTAATCATCACCGAAATGCTTGACCAATAGACGCTCTTCATGACGAATAACACCCACACTCACCGCTACCACAACAACAGGTAAAAACACCCACGCCCAGATATCGGCAAACAACAGCGCCGCACCGACGTACAACAAAGTATCAGCCACATAAATGGGATTACGGGTCACTCTAAATGGCCCCTCAGTGAGCAAATGCCGTGGTTTCCCGTAAGGATTAAGGGTGGTTTTGCGCCATAGCATCAGCCATGCCGTCCAAAACATCAGCAAAGTACCGGCATCAATCGCCGCCCAGCCGAAAAACCACGTCCAGGGATTGCTCGCTAAAGGCAACGGCCATAGCGTACTCAAGCCCCAAGCCAAGATTAAAAAAACCACATACACCACAGGCGCAGGGAGAATAAAATAGGGCTTACGCATCGCAGTAACCTTACAGGTCAGTATATGGCGGCTAGTTTACCGCTTCGTCAGAGAAACTGCATGGCATCCATGTAAATTATGCATGCACCTGTTGTCGCATGACCGACTCAGCAGCGAGCGCGCCACCGATAGATGTGAACCCGTGCTCTGTTTCGTCCAAATCTATGACGAACACTTCACACTTTTGCTTTGAGTGAATTGTTTTTTAAACAGGCATGGCTTTAATGAATGCCTCACACATTAAAGGGACGTTTCCATGCCAGCACTCGCACATATCCTGCATCACGGCGCAAAAAATGGCGTAACCGGCTCCTGCCACCAGATTTTTATCGATGCGCACACCAGCTTCTTAATCGACTGTGGACTGTTTCAAGGCGCAGAAACCTCAGCTGAAGGCCGCGCAGGCAGTGAGCAACTGACGATCGAGTTCGACATTTCCACAGTTAAGGCGCTGATTGTCACCCATGTGCACATTGATCACGTTGGGCGCATTCCTTACTTGCTTGCCGCCGGTTATAACGGCCCGATTATTTGTAGCGAACCTTCAGCCAAACTGCTGCCGATCGTACTGGAAGATGCCTTTAAATTGGGTGTCAGTCGCGATCAAAATCTCGTTGAGAACTATATCAAGCTGGTTGCGCAGCGCATCATCGCCCTGCCCTACAACCAATGGTTGCCGATGATTAAAGCGCCGCTGCCGACTGTCAATATCCGCCTGCAGCGCGCTGGGCATATTTTAGGCTCGGCTTATGTCGAGCTTGAGATTCAACAACCCGAGCAAAAAAGCAAACAACGCGTGCTATTTTCTGGTGATTTAGGTGCGCCCTATGCGCCCATTTTGTCCGCACCCAAACCTGCCTATCGCGCGGACGTGGTGATATTGGAAAGCACCTACGGCGATCGCAATCACAGCAACCGTCGTGATCGACGTCAACGTCTACAAAGCGTGATCGAACATGCCTTGCGTGATCAAGGTACAGTACTGATTCCGGCGTTTAGTATTGGTCGTACGCAAGAATTGCTTTACGAACTGGAAGATATTATTCACCGCAACCGCTGCCAAAGTTGCGTAACCGATAGCGCGCAATTGCTCCAGCAAGGAGCACCCGCAGAACATGCATCGGTATGGCATGATCTGCCAATTATTTTAGACTCACCGCTGGCCAGCCGCTTCACCCATGTGTACGGACAACTGCAAGAATACTGGGATAAAGAAGCCCAGCAGCGTGTTAACAAAGGCCGTCAGCCGCTGGATTTTAAACAGTTGATCACCATTGATAGCCATCAGGATCATCAACGCATGGTGCAACATTTAGTTAAAACAGCACGCCCAGCGATTGTGATTGCCGGCGGTGGTATGTGCAGCGGCGGTCGTATTGTCAATTACCTCGAAGCCATGCTCAGCGATGCACGCCACAACGTGTTGTTTGTTGGCTACCAAGCGCAAGGCACACTGGGCAGCCAGATACAAAAATACGGCCCACGCGGTGGCTATGTGGAGATTAACCACAAACGCATCGACATCCGTGCAGAAATCACCACCCTCGGCGGCTACTCTGCGCATGCTGACCAAACCAGCCTGGTGCGTTTTATCACTGGCATGCGCAAATGGCCGCAGCAAGTGCGCTTAATTCATGGTGATACCGGTGCAAAAGCAGCGTTGCGTGAGAAGATATTGGCGGCGTATAAGGCGAAGCGGCATGTGGGGGAGGTGGTGGTGCCGGAGTGATTTATTTTTAGAGCTGAAATGAAACTGGCGCAGAAAATGCGCCAGTTTAGGTAGTGTTAATTGTGCTTACCACTTCAGCATAGAATGCTAGAAGTGTGTGCTCT
>CANRHT010000238.1 GCA_947630465.1 uncultured Pseudomonadaceae bacterium | reverse complement strand
GTCTGGTTGCGCGCCACTTACAACCCCGTGTTTGATGAGCGTGGGCAACTGCTGAAAATCATCAAATTCGCCACGGACGTCACAGTGCAAGTTGAGCAACAACAGGCTGAATCTCAAGCCGCATCCTTGGCCTATGATATTTCGATAAAAACCGATACCGACGCTGAGCATGGCGCACAAGTGGTCAACAATAGCGCACAGACCATGCAAGAAATCGCCGATGACTTGCATGCCGCAGCTGAAAGTATTTTAGCGGTCAGCCAGCAATCCGAACAGATCAGCCAAATCGTCCACACCATTAAAAGCATTGCTGATCAAACCAACTTACTGGCCCTCAACGCTGCCATTGAAGCCGCGCGTGCCGGTGAGCAAGGGCGAGGTTTTGCAGTAGTTGCTGACGAAGTACGCACTTTAGCCGGGCGCACCGCTCAAGCCACGGTAAAAATCAGTGAAGTGGTCGCGCAAAATAATGTGCTGGCTGAATCGGCAGTAAACCATATGCAATCCAGCCGTGAAAAAGTTGAGCATGGCGTGCAAATGGCGAAGGAAGCCGGGCAAGCCATCACCGATATCCGCAGCGGTGCCACACAAGTGGTGGAAGCCATTCGCCAGTTTCGTTCAACGATTGACAACTGATCGCGCTCAAAACGGGTTTATTGTGACTGCGCTGACCTCACAAGCACGCTAGATTAACGCAAGCCCTGTGCCAGCAAGAGCGCCAGCAGCGGTAACACCAGCAACCACCACAACCAACCCTGCCCTGTTTGCTTATTTTTCAGTGCCGCCATGCGTGCGGCACCTGCAGCCATAGCCGTTGCCGCATTATCAGCGGCAACATACCGATCTGTTGAGTTGAGCTTGGGCGCAGTGATGCCGTCAACACCATACCAATCCACCAACACCGGTTGCTGACCCACGCTGTACAAACAGCTGACATCCGCCAGCGCCAGTAACTCAATAATATTCTGCGCTGCAGCGATCTGCTCACGACTGACCAAAGCATCAGCATGATTTGACAACATCGCTTTACGCTCAGCAAACAGCATCAATAAATGCTGCTGCTCCACCACCGACAACTGACTAAAAGGTCGCACCGCACCCGCTAAAGGCGAGCACCACTGCACCAACCCTTCAGCACTGGGCTGCATACGCGCAAACACACTACCCAACTCTGCTGGGCAGGCATCCAGCGCCGCTTGGTATTGCGCATAACGCGCGCTATCAAGAGTGCTGTGTGAAATGGGGCGAGTCATCAGTGTTTGCATAGTGTCGACACCCTTGAATGAATCATCGTTGAGCGCTTGGGCGCGGCTGAGCTTAAGCTCGATAGCGCGCAGAATAAATGCCTGATATTAGCTGAATAAAGTTTTCACTTCAGCATCGCTCATGCCTGTTATTAATTGCTCAAAGGCATCCAATTGCGCAACCACTGCAGCCGAGGCTTTTTCTAATTCTTGTAGTTTTTCAGTGATCACAGCTTGGTTCTGCTCTTTTTGCTGCGCCGCTTTACCAATCATGCGCTGAAACAGTGACATGCTGTTCTCTGTAAATAAAACCTTAAAAATATCCGCATAAGCGTCGTGTAAAGCCTTATGCGGCGCGGCAATCGCTTTAAACACTTCATGAGCGCTTAAGGCCACGTTCGCCTGTGAATACCACGCCCCAAATGTACATTCCATATGCGACATAGGCACCTGATCCTGCGTGACCGGATAGCCTTTTGCCAATAACTCCGCCCGCCCCACCCACGTTAAGTGAGCACGCTTTGCCGAACGAATGTCCTTTAAAACGTTACTTTTCTGTAACATTGCACCCTCTCCATTTTAATTGAACAACTTGATACAGCGCGGCTTAAACTCTATTAAAAACTATACAATACAAAGCACTATTTCTGCGAGTGTTACAGCACTGTTTGCGAGATGGATTGCTTCACTGCGTTCGCAAAGACAAAGCACCGTCTCTGCGACTCCTACAGCACTGTCTCTGCGAGGAGCGTAGCGACGTGGCAGTCCACGGTTACAGGCTTTTGTTATACCTGCAGTACCACGCAGCTTGCGAGGTGGATTGCTTCACTGCGTTCGCAAAGACAAAGCACCATATCTGCGAGCCCTACAGTACCGTCTCTGCGAGGAGCGTAGCGACGTGGCAGTCCACGGTTACAGGCTAAAAGCCCACAACACCCATAAAAAAACGCGCAATCACCTCAGCGAATGCGCGTTTTTAGTGTGATCAAATTGATGCGTGTTCAATCAATGCATCACAAGATAATCCACTTGCCTGAATCATCTTTACGTAGGCTAGTCTGCTCTGTCACTGCTGTTGAATTTTTGCCTTGGGTGATTTTGGCTTCAATGCTGCAGGTATACACTTCATCATCTTCTGTACAATCTTTCACCGAGACAATCTTAACTTTAGGCGCCATTTTTGCCATCTCTGCAACAGCATCTTTACCCAGCATGCTCGCCATCAACTCCATGTCCTTAGCCATCTTCGCTTCCATAGCTTTATTCACATCCGACGCAGATGGACTACTGCCACCGCAAGCACTCAGCACTGCAGCCATACCTAACACCGTACCCA
>CANRHT010000237.1 GCA_947630465.1 uncultured Pseudomonadaceae bacterium | reverse complement strand
TTGCCGGTTAAGCCTTTCTTACACCTGCTCAATCACATGGGGCTACCCACCAGCATCCGTGATGAACAGGGTGAGCGCGCGCTGCATTTTGATTAAGCACTGTACTGCAACATAGATCGAGATGAGATCTTAGGTTAGGTTTTATGCCGCTCAGCATAAGACCTAACTTCTCAGGCCACTTAACGCCAATAAAACTACTCCCCTACCCCATACAACACTGCCACCCGCGCCTTCTCTTGCTCTGGCAAAACGCACGTTGCTATATGCAAGCAGGCATCTTGATGCAGTTGCTCAACTATCAAAGTATCCAGCTTGTCATACTCCTGCAGACTCAGATCTACTCCGTCAGTAAAAACCGCGAAGGCAGCGCGTGGGAGTTGGTTTACTGGTAAGTGATCAAGCTGATAACTGGTGTCGCCGCTAGCAAAGGTCTTAAACAAGAAACGCTGACTGGGCTCACTCTGCAAAACAGTTTTAAAATCGGCGATATCCGTTGCGGTTACACCGGGCACGGTCAGCGCTTGGGTCAATACACTGATGGCATTTTCAGCCCAGAGCATAAAATCAAAAGTATTGAACGGCTCGACACAGCGTACTTGATAGCAGTTTTCTGCAAGCTCGCGCTGACAGTTGGCGCGATCAAAGTGCAGCGTGATAAATGGCGGTTTAGCATAAGCTTGTGATGGTAGGTAATCTTTCGGCGCGTCAATTAAGAACTCAATAGCAACATATTCAGAGCTGGCATACAGTCTGTGCTCTTTATCCAAGTGGCTGATGCTGTATGCCGTACCTTTTATAAAGTTTTTAATCACCAAGCCCGTTTCAAGATGAACGTTATTTGTCATTGTTATTACACCTATAAAATACTGTGATACAGCCTTGGCAGCCCCGCTGTGCTGAGGTTTGGTGTTGTTTCCCTGTGCCTAACAAAAGCATCAATTGCCACTGCTCAGTAGCGAAAATATCAGCTTAGAAAACTATTCAATTCTACCTAGGCCACTCAACAACCGCATCATCTGGAAGGTAAAGAGTACTCAGGGTTGTATTTGTCATCGCCTATTTCTCTACAGCTAATTATTTACAAGCCGATATAATCACTGCTCTAGAAAACACATACACCAAAGCAAGCACCTCGCAACACTTAATTAAAATACGTTGGTCAATAGCATGAGTACATACGCACCGCCCTTAACCATTACAGTCAAGATTCTAAACCTGATCGCTTCCATTAGTGAGCAATTGGGTCGTGCAGCTGAGCGTGAAAACAAAGCGCAAGCATTACGGTTACGTCGCGTGAACCAGATTCGCACTATTCAAGGTTCATTGGCGATTGAAGGTAACAGTTTAAGCGTTGAGCAAATTACCGCTGTATTAGAAGGCAAGCCGGTTATTGCCCCGCCACGTGAAGTCCAAGAAGTAAAAAATGCTTTGGCTGTTTATGAGCGATTTGAGCAATATAATCCACAGCAAGAAACCGACTTGCTGCAAGCCCACCAATTACTCATGGCCGGGCTTATGGCTGAAACTGGCCACTATCGAGGTGGCGGTGTAGGCGTTATGAGCGGTAACCAAGTAGTGCACATGGCGCCTCCTGCTAGCCAAGTACCGCGTTTAATGACTGACTTATTTGCTTGGCTGAAAAGTACCGAGCATCATCCGCTAGTAGCCAGTGCCGTATTCCATTATGAGTTTGAGTTTATCCACCCCTTTGCCGATGGTAACGGCCGTATGGGTCGGCTTTGGCAAAGCCTCATTTTAGCGAAGTGGAATGCTCTATTTGCTAACTTGCCTATCGAATCCTTGGTCTACGCACACCAAGCAGAATATTATCGCGTGATTTCTGCCAGCACAGATCAAACAGACTGCGCTCCGTTTGTGGAGTTTATGCTGAGTGTTATTGAAGAAACGTTAAGTGCGCAAGTTTCTGAGCCCTCCAGCTCATTAGATGATCCAACCTTTAATCTGCGGCTAGAGTCACGGCTGGAGTCACGGCTAGGGTCAGCTTTAGCAGCTAAAGTCATGTTGTTATTACACAATAAAACACTCAGCAAGTCTGAACTGGCCGGTTTACTGGGACATAAAACAGTATCTGGCGAACTCAATAAACAGGTTAAAGCGCTGCTTAACCATGCTTTTATTGAAATGACAATCCCTGATAAGCCTAGCAGCCGTTTACAAAAATACCGTTTAAGCATGCGAGGCAAAAAAGAAATTAAGCAGTTAAGACTTGTCCGTGAGTAGCACTGTTCAGTTACTACTCAGCATCGCGAATATCAATTTAGAAAACTGCTCGGCCTTTCGTGGATCACTGAGCAACTGCATCATCTGATTCTGATGGGCATCGCTACTGCCCAAAATCGCATCATCCACGGCTTTAGGAAAGTCGCCGAGCATCGCTTGTTCTGGGGTGTTATTCGCCAGTTGGTGCATGACTAGGGTGTTTTCACGCACCTTATCGCGCACGGTGTAGGCGTAGTTCACCATATCTGCCTCGGTCAGCTCATCAGTGATAAACAGCTCGTTGAGCTTGGCGACAATTTCCGATAATAGCTCTTCTTTTTTATCTTTGGCTTTGGCCGTGCCCAGCGCATC
>CANRHT010000236.1 GCA_947630465.1 uncultured Pseudomonadaceae bacterium | reverse complement strand
ACAAAGTTAAGCCCCCACTGCTGCTCTCCGGTGCTGCGCTGGCCATCGTTATGTCGGTTTAACGCCACTCGCCAAGGTTTAAATCTCTGCCCCTGTAAAACAACGTGACTGCCACCGACTTCGTCTCCAGGAGCCAGTTCCATGCTGACTTGACGCGATGGTAAGCGTGACAGCTGATCAATCAGCTGCTCCAGTTCACGCAGATTTAAACGCTCACCAACCTTGGCAGGAGAACTCATCGAGGTTTCTAAAGCGCTGCTTAAGTCACCGCCATCGATGCTTTCAAGCCGCCCTTCAATCACTTGAATGTGTAACACACCATCTTGTAAATCTTGCGGCGGTAGATAAGCCCGGGTGGTCACATAGCCACGTTTTAGATACGCATTGGTGATATCACTGAGCAAGCGATTCAGATCGCTAGCGGTGAGGCATTGTTCAATAAAAGGCTGAAGCAGCTGTGTGCGTCGACGCAGCGATAAAATATCTGCACCGTTAAGCTCAATGCTATCGACTTGAAGGCAAGCGCTACTGTCATCTGCAGGCAGACTTGGCGTGCTGAGCTGTCGACCAGGAAGGGACTGTAGATCTTCTAGTCTACGTTGCTGCTCTTGCAATAAACGCTCTTGGCGTTCACGCGAGAGCTCTCTGTCCGCTGGAAGCTGCACCTGCGCTGCAGCACTCGACAGACAAAAAAAATATAAAACAGCAAATCCGTATGCCCTAAAAAACATAATTTAATTTACCAACAGACTATTAACATTAAGAATGCACATCCGGACATTATACATAAAATATAACTTTCTATTGTGTTTTAGATCTCAATCCGCTTAGAAAAGCTTAATCTACTAGCTCGACCCCCAAGCTCTCCAGCAAGTACACAGCCTCAAACTTAGAAAACTTAGCACCTTGCAGCTTATTTTCTAAGACGTTGATGGAGTATTGCGTGGCCTCAGTAAAATCAGCAGATTGTAAGTTGGTACGCATAAACAGGCTGTGAGTGAAGTCACTGTAAGTCATGACGGCATGGGAGAAATCGCCTTCACGAAAATCAACGTCCTGCACTTTGCACTCATCTAAGACCAATGCTTGTAAGGTCAGGCCAAAAAACGATGAATCATTAAGAATGCACTGGCGAAAGCTGATTTCGAAATCTTTATGGTATTCAGACCAGGTGGCGCGGGTCCAATCAACACCCACTAACTTGCACTCCAGAAAACTTACGCTAAACAAACGTGTATAGGGCAGACTGATTAAGCTCAACTGGCAGCGAGTGAAACTGCAGTTGGCAAAGTTGCAGCGCTCAAAGGTAGCACTGCTGAAATTACAATCAACAAAGGTGCATTCTTCAAACTCAGTACCAACACAGACTAAGTCTTGTTGATCTACATTTTTAAACGATTCTTCAAAATACTGTTGCTGGCTTTTTATACTGCTCAAGACAACCTCGACTAACAGACACTGCATGAATAAATTAAAATGACAGGACACCCGCTTCCCATCCAATAATGTACCACTGTGCCTAAGTGTCAGCGCATCACGCACTTGAAGTAGACGCCTCAGTTTTTGCTATTTGGCTGTCATTTTAGGTGAGCCCCGACAAGGCCTACCTTGGCGTATCCGGTAGCACAATAATACTCACTCGTGCCGACTTATGATCAGTGTTTCAGCATAAAAAAAAGCGACTGCATAGAGTCGCCTTGTTTAACCCTGAAAAGAGCTATTACGCAGCAATGCTGCCTTTGAGCTTGTTCATGGCGTTCTTTTCGAGCTGACGAATGCGTTCTGCCGACACACCATATTGAGCAGCAAGATCATGCAGTGTAACTTTCTCATCAGATAACCAACGCTGCTGTAAAATATCTCGGCTGCGCTCATCCAGCTCACTCAGTGCCTCGTGCAGGCTATTGCTGGAATTTTCAGTCTGGTCCGTTGCCTCAAGCTGCAAGGCTGGATCATAGCTGTGATCTTCTAAGTAGTTGGCCGGTGACTTATACGCGCTTTCATCATCGTCATTATCTGATGGGTCAAACGACATGTCATGGCCGGTTAAGCGACTTTCCATTTCACGCACTTCGCGTGCTTCAACGCCTAATGAATCAGCAACAGCATTCACTTCATCGTTAGTTAACCAGGCCAAGCGTTTTTTATGGCTGCGCAAGTTAAAAAACAATTTACGCTGTGCTTTGGTAGTAGCAACTTTAACGATGCGCCAGTTACGTAAGACGTATTCGTGAATTTCAGCTTTAATCCAATGCACGGCAAAAGACACCAAGCGCACACCCATTTCAGGGTTAAAGCGCTTTACAGCTTTCATTAAACCAACGTTGCCTTCTTGTATGAGGTCGCCTTGTGGCAGGCCATAACCTGAATAACTACGTGCGATATGCACCACAAAACGTAAGTGGGCCATAACCATTTGGCGTGCAGCATCTAAGGAACCTCTGAATAACTCCCCACTTTTTGCGATAATAGCCGCATCGACCATTTTTTAGCCCAGCGAGCCGAATCATGAGCCAGTTGACTTTTGCCGAAGCAGAATACCAGAACAAAAAGCGTAAGACGCGTCGTGAGATTTTCTTGGAAAAAATGGATGCCATTAT
>CANRHT010000235.1 GCA_947630465.1 uncultured Pseudomonadaceae bacterium | reverse complement strand
CTCAAGCAATCTCGACGCCTAAACTGAAGTACAATGTGCAACTGTGAGCCTAAAGCATCTGCAACGGGCGTTATTTATTGTGATTTATGATCTTTGAGGTATACCGTGTTTTCTGAACTTGCCCTGCATGAGCGTCTGCTAAAAGCGCTGGCTGAATTAAATTTCACTGAGCCAACGCCTGTTCAGGTCGCGGCTATTCCGGCGGCGCTTGAAGGTCGTGATTTACGCGTAATCGCCCGTACCGGTAGCGGTAAAACAGCCGCTTTTGTCTTGCCTTTGTTAAACCGTTTTATTGCCGGTGCTAAGCCTCGTGTAGCGATTCGCTCGTTAATCTTGCTGCCCACCCGTGAGTTGGCGCGCCAAACCTTGGCTGAGGTTGAGCGTTTCTCGCAGTTCACCTTTATTAAATCCGGGATCATTACCGGTGGTGAAGACTTTAAAGAGCAGGGCGCTTTACTGCGTAAAGATCCAGATATTTTAATTGCCACGCCCGGGCGTTTAATCGAGCACCTCAATGCCGGCCACCTCAAGCTGGATCAGGTGGAAGTGCTGGTACTTGATGAAGCTGACCGTATGTTGGATATGGGTTTTGCGGAAGATATGCAGCGTCTGGTGGATGAGTGTGCCAACCGTCAGCAGACTTTGTTGTTCTCGGCGACCACCGGCGGCAATGCGTTACGTGAAATGGTCAACTCAGTGCTTAAAGATCCATTGCATTTGATGGTCAACCAAGTTGCTGAAATGAATGAAAGCACCCGTCAGCAAATTATTACCGCCGATGATGTGCCGCATAAAGAACGTTTGGTGCATTGGTTGCTCAGCAATGAGCCGTTTCGTAAAGCCATTGTCTTTACCAATACCCGTGTGCAGGCCGACCGTTTATATGGCCGTTTAGTAGCGCAAGAGATTGATGCTTATGTGTTGCACGGCGATAAAGATCAGAAAGACCGCAAACGCGCACTGGAGCGTTTCAGTCAGGGTAAATCGCGCGTCTTAGTGGCCACGGATGTGGCGGCGCGGGGTCTGGATATTGATGGACTGGATGTGGTGATTAACTTTGATATGCCACGTTCCGGCGATGAGTATCTGCACCGTATTGGTCGTACCGGTCGTGCGGGTGAAGAGGGCTTGGCGATCAGTTTGATTTGCCACAATGACTGGAACTTGATGTCCAGTGTTGAACGTTATCTCAAGCAAACCTTTGAGCGTCGTGTGATTAAAGAGCTTAAGGGCGTCTATCAAGGACCGAAAAACGTTAAGGCTTCAGGTAAGGCTGTCGGTCTTAAAAAGAAGAAAACAGCCAAGAAAGACGCCGCTAAAAAAGATGTGAAAAAAACCGCTAAGCGTCCGGCCAATCGTCGTCAGCCAGAAGGAACCTTTATCGTCAGCGATGACGGTCACGCGCCGCTGCGTAAAAAGTAACAAGCGTTCAACTCATCCGTCGTGTTGGAGGTGTTTATGTCTCAAGCTCAATTGCATACCTTTGCTGATCAGCATGCTTGTAACGAGGCGCTGACTCAGCAGTTGGCAGCCTGTATTACGCAGGCGCTCGCCACTCAAGGGCAGGCGAGTGTTCTCTTGCCCGGCGGTAGCACGCCAAAGGGATTGCTGGCGAATATGCGCCAGCACCAACTGCCATGGGCGCAGATGCAGATCAGCCCCACCGATGAGCGTTGGGTGACCGGAGACAGCGAGCACAGCAATGCGCAGATGTTGCGTGAGGCTTTACCCAGCGCCCATGTGCTTGATCCGCGTTTGGCGGCCAATGCGCAAGACTCCAGCTTGGCATGGGCGCTGGCGCTGCATGAGTATCAGCCTTTTGCTGCGACCTTGTTGGGCATGGGGGATGATGGGCACATTGCTTCGCTGTTTCCTGGGATGCCGCATTTAGTGCCCGCCTTGCAATTGAGTGAGCCGGCAGCTGCTTTAGTGGGGCTGGCTCCCACAGAGCCTGAAGTGCGTTTATCGCTGAATTTAACGATGCTATGTGCCAGTCAGTGGCTGGGGCTGTTGGTCTTTGGGCAGAGTAAGCGTGCAATGCTTGATCGTGTATTGGCCAATGATCCTACCACTCAGGCTTTACCCATCTATCATTTACTCTGGCACGCACCGCAGCCCGTGCATATCTATTGGGCGCCCTAACGTAAACTGCGGGGGTTGGAGACCTGTAGCTTGCGCTGTGCCGTGCGTGGATTGAGTTGGCTTGGCTGATCGCTGGGCGCGTTAGACAAAATAAGGAGTCAGCATGTTGCATCCCGTGATTAAACAGGTGACCGAGCAGATTGCCGCGCGCTCGCAGATGCGTCGCAATACTTATTTACAACGTGCCTTACAAGCGGCTGAGCAAGCTGTGAACAGTGCGCATGGTTGCTCTAACTTAGCGCATGTGATGGCGGCGCAACCGACCGATCAACGCCTGATTATGCGTCAAGGTGGAGCGGCGCATATGGCGATTGTCTCCAGCTATAACGATATGTTGTCGGCTCACGCACCGCTTAAAGACTATCCTGATCAGCTGAAACAGACCTTGTACCGCTACGGTGCCAGCGCGCAGTTTGCCGCTGGCGTGCCAGCGATGTGTGATGGTGTCACGCAAGGTACGC
>CANRHT010000234.1 GCA_947630465.1 uncultured Pseudomonadaceae bacterium | reverse complement strand
ACAATCACCCGCAAGATATTTGGAGTTTTCTGCGTCATAGCTTTTGTTCTTATTTTAAAGTACCAGTGTGCAGCGCTTTAAGGCGCTACGCTTTGCGACATTAGTGGTAAATACTTCAGCGTTTAGCACGCGTTATGCGCGGCGGCTAGATGCGCTAAGACACTCGCTCGCCAAGGTGCTTGTTGCGGTAGCGCTATAAAAAACGGATTCAAATAGCTTGCCCGAGCTTCATAGCCCAGCGGTTGCCCCTGTACATTTAACACCTGCCCGCCCGCACCTTCCAACACACCTTGCGCCGCAGCAGTATCCCACTGCGAAGTCGGTGCCAGTCGCGGGTAAACATCGGCGGCACCTTCAGCCATCTGACAAAACTTCAACGAACTGCCAACATTCACCAAGCGCAATGCAGGAAAATCTGCAGCTAAGCACTGCAACAAGTGTTCTTGCGCTGGACTGCTGTGGCGCTTACTTGCCACCACGCGCAATTCATCAGTCGGCGCACTACGCATCTGCAATGAGCGAGTGACACCCTGCTGATCAACACAGCAAGCACCCAACCCTGCACCACCGTAATACACAGCCCCAGTCACAGGCACGCCAACCACGCCAAATACCACACGCCCCTGCTCAATCAGCGCCACATTCACCGTGTACTCATCGCTGCCACTGATAAATTCTTTGGTGCCATCTAAGGGATCAACCAACCACCAGCGCGTCCATTGCTCGCGTTCGCTCAGTGCAATCGCGCAATCTTCTTCTGATAACACCGGAATGCTGCTATCTAAAGCCAGCAAACCTGCAGCCAAGATATGGTGCGCCGCAATATCAGCTGCCGTTACCGGAGAATCATCCGCCTTGGTTTGCACTGCAACATCGGCTTGCCAATACGGCACAGTTGCCTCGCCAGCCGTGCGCACCAATGCCAGCACAGACTCGATCAACGGATGCATCATAAAATCAACTCTCCACGCTGCACCAGCAAATCACGCACTACATACATCGCGGCTAAAGCACGGCCTTCAGTAAATTGTGGATGCTCTAATAACCCCAGCAAGTTACGCAGATTGACCGTTTCCACCCGCATGGTCTCAGGCTCATCACCTTCTAAACGCGAAGGATATAAATCACGTGCCAGCACAACATTAATGCGCTGACTCATATAACCCGGCGATAAACTTAATTCGGCAATCAACTCCAAGGAGCGCGCGGCAAATCCAGCCTCTTCCTGCAACTCGCGATTGGCGGCTTGCAACGCATCTTCACCCGGATCAATTAAACCCTTAGGCAAAGACAACTCGTACTCCTCACTGCCCGCGCAATACTCTTCTACCAACACCACGTTTTCCGCATCGGCCATGGCGACAATCATCACCGCACCAAGACCACCGGCTTTACCGCGTAAACGCTCATAAGTCCGTTCCACGCCGTTACTAAAACGCAATTGCAATTGTTCAACACGAAAAATTCGGCTACGCGCCACTTCTTCGCTGGCTAAGATGACTGGTTTTTCTCGCATAACAAAACTCCAAATGCCAATGCAGGTATCATAGCGCGCTTGCACCCAGAGTTTTAGAGAGATTTTTCATGCAACAGTTGCCCTGGCAGACGATTGATACCGTTTTATTGGATATGGACGGCACTTTGCTCGACCTGCACTTTGATAATGTGTTTTGGCTCGACTACATGCCGCAGTATTACGCTGATAAAAACAACTTATCACGCGCTCAAGCAGACGCTTATTTACAGCCCTTGCTCGCCTCTTATACCGGGACAATCCAGTGGTATTGCGTGGAGTTCTGGAGTCAAAAACTTGATTTACCGATCAAACAGATGAAGCAAGAGATGTCGCACTTGATTGATTTACGCGCCAACTCCGCAGCTTTTCTGCATGCTTTACGCGCCGCTGGCAAGCAGTGCGTGTTAGTCACTAACGCGCACCGTGATTCACTGCATATCAAGCTGGAAAAAGTGCACTTAGCGCCATTGTTGGATGTGATCGTCAGCTCGCACGATTACGGTTATCCCAAAGAAGATCAGCGTTTTTGGCACAGCCTCAGTGAGCAGATTGGCTACCAGCCTGAGCGCAGTTTATTTATTGACGACAGTTTACCGGTACTGCGCAGCGCTCAAGGTTACGGTATTGGCCACTTACGTGCGGTACTGCAACCTGATAGCCAAGGCCCAGAAAAGAACTGTGAGGAGTTTATTGCGTCCACTGATTTACTTAACTTAGTTAGCAACTTATAAACAATAGCGCCGCAGGTTAATGGCTCGACTGATTTAAGCTATCGCGCCAGGTCAGGTAGATACGCAAATCAAATTCATATTGATGATAATCCGGCAACATATGTTGGCACAGCTGATAAAAAGCTTTGTTGTGGTCTTTTTCACGCAAGTGCGCCAACTCATGCACCACGATCATCTGTAAAAACTGCGGCGGCGTATCGCGGAATAAGGAAGCAATACGGATTTCTTTTTTCGCCGTGAGCTTATTGCCCTGCACCCGAGAAATAGCCGTATGTAATCCAAGCGCATGGCGCAATACATCCAGCTTGCTGTCATACAACACCTTATCAATCTGCGGTGCATTGCGTAGATACTGTTGC
>CANRHT010000233.1 GCA_947630465.1 uncultured Pseudomonadaceae bacterium | reverse complement strand
CAGCTCTGCTCAAAACGATCACCAAACTCCAAGTAGCGGTAACCATTGTTCTCCACCACGCGAATCACACCGTACTCGTCAGTTTCTTCAACGATCACTCGGCGCTCTGTTTGTTGCTCAACTAACACTGCATATTCCTTTCGTGCCTGCCAATAGCCGTATAAGTGGTGCGCCAACCACAACAGCACGCACCCACCTAACCCCAACCAAAGCATCATCATAGCTCATACACCCTCAACTCATAGATTCTTCACAGCATGCACGCCTACAACAGCTAAAAAAAAGCCCAGCATGGAGCTGGGCTTTGAGCGCAGGGTGTCAGTTCGGCATTAAGCTTTAACGCGTGACTTGTACTCACCGGTGCGGGTATCAATTTCGATTGAATCACCAATCTCACAGAATGAAGACACTTGCACTTCATAGCCTGTGCTCAAACGTGCAGTTTTCATCACCTTACCTGAGGTATCACCACGCACCGAAGGCTCGGTGTAAATGATTTCACGGACGATTGTGGTGGGCAGCTCAATTGAGATCACTTTATCGTCATAAAATACTGCAGCACACTCATCTGTCATGCCGTCTTCGATGTAAGGTAACACGCCTTCTACATCAGATTTTTCAACTTCGTACTGATTGTATTCAGCATCCATAAACACATACAAAGGATCAGCAAAGTAAGAATAGGTCACTTCTTTACGATCAAGAATCACCGGCTCAAACTTATCGTCAGCACGGTACACTGTTTCTGTTGCAGTGCCGTTCAATAAGTTTTTCAACTTCATCTTAACGACCGCAGCGTTGCGACCTGATTTATTGAATTCGGTTTTCTGAATCACCCAAGGTGAACCATCAATAAGAGCAACTTGACCGGCGCGAAATTCTTGTGCAGTTTTCATGCTGTAAATCCATAAGGGATGTGAATAAAAAATGAGGAGCGCATCATAGCCAATCGTGGTAAAAATGCACTAAATTTGTTGCAAGATCTGCATGTTTATTTTGTCGCGCAGACCAGCATGCCGCGTGGCTTTGCAGTGTTTCTTCAATCGCGGTAAAACCCTGCCATGCACTGAGCATATTTTGCTGCTGATTCCATGCCTTCCACAGCGCTGTAAGCGCCTGCTGAGTCTCCTCATTTAAACCCTTGTTATACAAGGTTAAAAACGCTGCCAGCTTATCTAAATGCACCTCATCGTGCTGTGGGTAAATGTGCCAAAGAAAAGGTTTCGCCGCCCATTGTGCGCGCACAAAAGAATCCTCACCGCGCACGCAATTGAGGTCACAACACCAGAGCAGTTGATCAAACTGCTGCTGCGTAATATAAGGCAAACAGTGCACCGTTAAAGTACCGCGCTGGTATTCACACCCCTGCTCTAAGGATGACACGTCAAACCAGCGTGCCACCTCAGTACTTAACGGCCCTTGCAAGAGTAAAACACGGTTGCGACGCGTATCTTGGCTTAAAGCCGCTAAGAAACTGGGTAATGTCTGGTTTGCATAGGCAAACAAACTGATCAAACGCTCACCCGGTTGCACTTGCACCGCTAAAGCAGCCAAGTAATCCAGACGCGTCTGTTCTACGCCTAAAAACGCATCACGCTGCGCCAACAGATGTGTTTCCCGCAGCAATCCACCCGTCTTATCGGTAAATCCCGGAAAGAAAAAGTACTTTTTTAATCCACCATTTTGCATCGAGGGCATCGCATGGCACTCAGCTGCCCAAGGCTCAGCGGTTAAGTACTCAAGATTGAGCCACAACACCCTGTGCTTTTGCTGCATGAGTGCGATGTAGTCATCCGGCAACTGACAAGCAAAAGCTTCAATCACAACATCGGCACAGCTCAGATCGACTGGCAGTACAAAGTGTTCTGACCATAAACGCACCTCAACACCCTGCACTTCTTGCTGCGCCAAGGTCACTGCAACTTCTGGGCATATTTTGTGGAACGAGTGCAGATCATCAACCCACAAGCGCAGGTCGCAATCATGCTCGCGTTGCAACTGCTGCGCTAAGCGCCAAGTCACGCCAATATCACCAAAGTTATCAATCACTCGGCAAAAAATATCCCAGCTCGCGCGCATTGTGTTGCCTTTTGTTGGTTAAAGTGCAGAAAGAATCAGTGCGCCACTATAAAGCAAGAACACAACTAAAAATGAATATTTGCCTTCAGCCGACGACTCCGCTATATTAGCGCGCCTTAGAGACGTGTAAGCGAATTTAAGAATTGCGGTGAAGTGTCCGAGTGGCTGAAGGAGCTCGCCTGGAAAGCGAGTATACGAGAAATCGTGTCGAGAGTTCGAATCTCTCCTTCACCGCCAAACATCCTAAACGCTTGATTCTCTTAGAGTTTCAGGCGTTTTTTGTTTTAGACCTACCCCTGCTTAAACCTTAAAGGTACAAAAGAGGGGTACAAAAGCATGTCTGTAGTGGCTATTACAAAAGCATTGAAAGCTTCAGCGATGCCACTCGATTGAGTCACTACTATGCGCTAAAAACCTTGTTTTCACTGGCCGGTAAAGCAATGCCCGTTAAACCGTTTTCCGGCTCAAACCCTGAAATAGATAGCTGATAGCTCGTGTGAGCCAAGGCAAAATACTGCATCGCATGCATGGTTCGCCTAGAT
>CANRHT010000232.1 GCA_947630465.1 uncultured Pseudomonadaceae bacterium | reverse complement strand
AAACTCGACGAAGAAGTTGCTCTAGAAATGGTCAAAGGTTTTGGTGGGGTGATTACCCGCCTGACTGATGTGCAAGCTAACTATATTGGCGTACCCGTAGACGGCCCTTACAAGCCAGAAACCTACCGCTACTAAGTTGCAAAAAGGGGTGGCATAGCCGCCCCTTTTGCATGATGGGCTGCCCACACACTTTACTCTTTAGGGATGTTCTATGAGCAATCAAACACCTGTTAGTTTTGAGTTTTTCCCCACTAAAACCGATGCAGGCCATGAAAAACTACTGGCAACAGCGGCAAAACTAGCGACCTATCAGCCTGAGTTTTTCTCCTGCACTTATGGTGCTGGCGGCTCCACGCGTGACCGTACTTTAAATACTGTTTTACAGTTAGATGGCGAAATCAAAATATCTACCGCACCGCACTTATCATGCGTAGGTGACACTAAAGCTGACCTGCGTGAACTGCTGCAACTCTACCAAGAAGCAGGTATCAAGCGCATCGTTGCCTTACGTGGTGATTTACCCTCAGGTATGGGTATGGCGAACGGTGAATTACGTTACGCCAATGATCTGGTGGAATTTATCCGCGAAGAAACCGGCGATCATTTCTATATTGAAGTGGCAGCTTATCCTGAGATGCACCCGCAAGCCCGTGACTTTGAGTTCGACTTACAAAATTTTGCGCGCAAAGTACGCGCCGGTGCTGATAGCGCGATCACGCAATACTTCTTTAATGCTGATTGTTACTTCTATTTTGTTGAGCGAGCGCGTAAACTCGGTATCGATATCCCAATCGTGCCCGGCATTATGCCGATTACCAACTACACTAAGTTGGCACGTTTTTCTGATTCATGTGGTGCTGAATTACCACGCTGGATACGCAAACAACTCGAAGCGTACGGCGATGACACAGCCAGCATCCAAGCCTTTGGTGCAGAAGTCATTACAACGATGTGTGAACGCTTATTAGACGGCGGCGCACCCGGTTTGCACTTCTACACACTTAACCAAGCTGAACCCAGTTTAGCTGTTTGGGATAATCTCAAGCTTAACCGCTGAAATTCGGCCTTAGGGCCACTCTAGCGATATACCTCCATCCAGATTAATGCCCAGCGCAGGACATCATTCGTGGATGGGGTGCATCTAGATATGCACCGGTATGGAGCACTTATAATTTTGCGCCCCAAAGTCGGCGGGTCGCCGACAACAGGAAGACTGCATGTCCTTTTCCTCCCTAGGTCTGTCTCAGGCCCTGGTTAACGCCGTTGAAGCTGCCGGCTATACATCTCCATCGCCCGTACAATTACTGGCGATTCCTCCGGCTGTGCAAGGTCGCGACCTGATGGTTGCCGCACAAACGGGTACCGGTAAAACCGGTGGCTTTGCTCTGCCTATTTTAGAGCGCTTGTTTCCTAACGGTAAGCCTGACCGTGAGAACCGTCACCGTCCACGCCAGCCGCGTGTTTTAGTCTTAACCCCAACGCGTGAATTAGCGGCACAAGTGCATGACAGTTTTAGACTGTATGCGCGTGATTTACCTTTTGTCAGCGCCTGTATTTTTGGCGGCGTGGGCATGAATCCGCAAGTCACTGCGGTCGCCAAAGGTCTTGATGTATTAGTCGCCTGCCCCGGTCGTTTATTGGACTTGGTCAATCAAGGCAAAATTGATTTAAGTGGCGTTGAAATTTTAGTATTGGATGAAGCCGACCGTATGCTGGATATGGGCTTTATTCATGATGTGAAAAAAGTCTTAGCCAAGCTGCCCAGCAAGCGTCAGAACTTACTCTTCTCGGCAACCTTCTCGCAAGATATCACCAACTTAGCTGGCCGTTTACTGCACAACCCTGAGCGCATTGAAGTGACGCCGCCCAACACCACGGTTGAGCGCATTGAGCAGCGCGTATTCCGTATTCAAGCCTCACTCAAGCGTGCGCTCTTAGCTCACTTGATTACCTTGGGTGCTTGGGAGCAAGTGCTGGTGTTTACCCGCACCAAGCACGGCGCGAACCGTTTAGCCGAATATTTAGATAAGAACGGTTTACCAGCGGCAGCGATTCACGGTAACAAAAGCCAAAATGCCCGCACTAAAGCCTTGGCTGAATTTAAAGCCGGTAGCGTACGCATTTTAGTTGCGACTGATATTGCTGCGCGCGGTCTCGATATTGATCAGCTGCCACATGTGGTGAACTATGAGCTGCCCAACGTCGAGGAAGACTATGTGCACCGCATTGGTCGTACCGGCCGTGCCGGTCGTGCCGGTGAAGCGGTTTCATTGGTGGCGCCGGACGAGGAACGCTTGCTAAAAAGCATTGAGCGCATGACCCGTCAGACCATCGAAGAAGGTGACACCTTAGGTTTCGATCCCAGCAGTGTCGTGATTGATAAGCCTGAGCCGCGCGCACCGCGTCCGCCACGCAATAACAACTCAGGTCGTAATGCACCGCGCAGCGCCGCGAAAAGCAGCGATAAGCCCGCCAGTGCAGATAAGCCGCGCGGTCGCCGCCCGGATACACGTACCGCTGAACGCAGCGAAGGCACAAGTACAGCTGCTGCCAAGCCCGGTCAACGCGCACGTAATCCACGTAATACGCGCAACGAGCGCCCTGCTGCTAGCAGCGCTGCGCCTGTTACAGC
>CANRHT010000231.1 GCA_947630465.1 uncultured Pseudomonadaceae bacterium | reverse complement strand
ACCGAGCAGCTCTCTGAGCGCATCCACTACAACGCACGCACCATTCGCCATCAGTTGGTAGATAAGTGCCTGTTTGAAGGCCGTCACTATGTACGCCCGTTTGGTGGCCGCAAGTACTTGTTTATTTGGGAAGCTATTAAAGAAGATTTGCTGGCTTCATACAGCGACAGCGTCGCGATGCCTTTCCAAGCGGAGGCTTAATCATGGCTAACGTTCGCGTGGATGAGCGCACCGACAGGCTCTATTTAGATTTTCGCTACCAAGGTAAGCGTTACCGTGAGTTCTCAGGGTTGAAAAATACGGCTGCCAACACCCGTAAGTTGGAAAAACTTGGCGTGAAGATTGAGCAAGAAATTGTTCTTGGCACTTTCAAATATCACGACCACTTTCCAGAGTCAGCTGCAGGCAAGCGTTTTGCGCAAGAAGAGTTGGAGCAAATTAAACAGGCCACAGCTGTTGGAGCAGCAGTCGCTTCGGCACTACAGGCTGAATCAACCAACACGCCACTGTTTAAAGATTTTGTAGAGGAGTGGATTATGGAAAATAAGGTCAGTTGGCGGGATTCGCATTTGACCAATATGCACAACATCGTCAAATGCCATTACTTACCGCATTTTGCAGATAGAGAAGTCGGCAGCATCACTCGTGCTGAATTGTTAAAGTTTCGATCAGATCTCGCCAAAGTTCCAGGTCGAACCGTTAACAAAGGACTCTCAGCAAACCGTATCAACAAGATCATGGATCCGTTGCGACGTGTTTTTGAGGAAGCCGCCGACCGTTATGAATTTAACACACCCTTTATCCGCATTAAACCGCTGCGTATTCAGAAGAGTGATGTTGAGCCTTTCACATTAGCGGAGAGCTTGCGCATTATTGCTGCAGCACGCCCCGATTATAAAAACTATTACATCGTGCGCTTTTTCACTGGTATGCGTACTGGTGAAATTGATGGCCTCAAGTGGAAATATGTGGACTTTGAGCGCCGCCAGATCTTGATACGGGAAACCATTGTTGCCGGCAAAGAGGACTACACCAAGACTGACTCGTCTCAGCGTGAAATCCACATGACAGACGCAGTTTACCGCGCCTTGAAGCATCAGCATAAAGCTACCTCACTGGTATCAGAGTTTGTCTTCTGCAACCTCAAAGGCACGCCGCTGGATCATAACAACGTGACTAAGCGTGTCTGGTATCCGCTATTGGCCAAGCTCAAGCTGGAAAAACGACGCCCTTATCAAACACGCCACACCGCCGCCACGCTCTGGTTGGCAGCAGGTGAAGCACCCGAATGGATCGCTCGGCAAATGGGCCATGCCAGCACTGAAATGCTGTTCAAAGTGTACTCACGCTACGTGCCCAACCTTACCCGCAAGGACGGCTCAGCATTTGAGCGTCTGCTGGATGAACAAATGAGCCTGCTGGAGAAATGATCATGCAAACGATTCTATTGAAAACAGAGCAACAGAAGTTGATCACGCCACGCAACGTGACGATCTGGCTGATCAATTACTACGGGATTCCGCGCAGTAACGATCTGTCAATGCACTGGGGCTTACCGTATTGGGTCGACAACTACACCGCCATCAAACACTGGGTTGAACGTGTCATGAGTGAAAAGCCCTACAAGGGTCGTGTGCTCGGTGATCTTCGCCGCCGCTTTGAAGAGCAATTGCCCATTTAAAACTGAAAAGCAGCACTCGGCCTATTGGGGTGCTGCTGACCTTAGATAATAGTGCCCGATTAAAGGATGCGTAATATGGAAGATTTTGATGTAGATATCGCTTGGATAAGCCCACTGGATAAAGCGAACGATATCTGGAGCGTAGAAACACGCGATAAACAATTTTACCAGAAGAGCTCTAACTTAAAGGTGCCACAACATACTGATGGCTATATTGCTGTGATTGAGTTTCATGGCAGTCAATTTACCCGAGTGCTGGACGCCGAGATTCTACAACTCCCACAGGATGTCGTCCGTACTCATTTTGCTTGGCGACAGCCAGATCAACTCGACGCACAAGGTATGCTCTGGCATCACGCTGCAATGATAAAGAACACTGCCTTAAAAGAGTTCATCACCAATGTATTGAGCGATGCCAAAATCATGCATCCTTTTTACATGGCTCGAGCCAGCCAAGATTTTCATCATAATGAAAAAGGCGGTCTTTTTAAGCACAGTGTGCAAGTGGCTTTAACTGCCATACACCTAGCGCACAACCACGAACTCGAACAAGGTGAAATTGAGTGCGCGTTTGTCTGTGGCTTGCTGCATGATATTGGCAAGATCATGATGTTTTATAACACCGATAAAAACCAACAAAAAGGTGTAAATGGCCAACATGAAGCCTTTAGCTTTATGGTGCTCGCTGAGCATCTTGAGCGCCTAAAAGCGCAAGATAAAACTCTGTTTGAGGCTGTTTCGGCAACGCTATCCGTCAATGTGAACGGGAAAAAGCATTGTGAGTATGTGATTGAAACCATTGTTCGCGCTGCCGACCGTGTTTCTGCTGAAGCTTATCAAAGTCGTGCAGCATTCAAAGGCAAACCGGCTACGCAGCTGTATGCAAACTATAAGTCAGGGAAACGTTATAAGCGCTTAGGCGATGCACAGCTGCTAAGCGCTCCCTGAACCTGCGTTTAACCATACGAG
>CANRHT010000230.1 GCA_947630465.1 uncultured Pseudomonadaceae bacterium | reverse complement strand
GTTAATTGGAGCAGCCGAATGTCCCAGATCTATCAACACCGCGCCCGTAAGCGTTTTGGTCAAAACTTCTTGCACGATTCAGGCGTGATTGATCGCATTATTCGTGCTATCTCTCCACGTGACAGCGATCGTATGCTGGAAATTGGCCCGGGCCAAGGTGCGATTACGCAAAGTTTAGTCGACAGCGGCGTCAAACTCGACGTGATTGAAATTGACCTCGATTTAGTCTCCATGCTTAAGGTTAAATTCGCTTTGGCACCTAATTTCACCTTGCATGAGGGTGATGCGCTGAAGTTTGATTTTACCCGTCTGGAGCCCGCGCCGCGCAGCTTACGTGTGGTGGGTAACCTGCCCTATAATATTTCCACACCGCTGATTTTTCACCTCTTAAATAACGCGCACCTCGTACGTGACATGCACTTTATGCTGCAAAAAGAAGTGGTCGAGCGCATGGCCGCCAAACCCGGTGGTGGTGACTGGGGTCGCTTATCCATCATGGTGCAATACCACTGCCGCGTTGAGCATCTGTTTAATGTGGGGCCGGGCTCTTTCAGCCCACCACCAAAAGTGGACTCCGCCATTGTGCGCTTAACCCCGCACAGCGAATTACCGCACGCGGCCAAAGATGCTGCAGCGTTGGACCGTATTGTGCGTGAAGCCTTTAATCAGCGTCGTAAAACCCTGCGCAACACTTTAAAAAACGTCTTGCCCGCTGAAGCTATTGCAGCCGCAGGTGTGGATGGCAGCTTACGTCCAGAGCAACTGGATATCGCAGCATTTGTACGTTTGGCGGATCAATTCACTGATCTGCAAGCGGCACAATTATCTTGAGAACATTATGAACGACTTGTCCGACACCATTGATATCCGCGTGAAAACGCGTTACATCGCTGAGCATTCACAGCCCAAAGAAAATCGCTACGTTTTTGCCTACGACATCACCATCCGCAATAACGGCACTGAATCAGCGCAGTTACTCAGCCGCCATTGGATCATTACCGATGGTGACGGCAAAACCCAAGAAGTGCGCGGCTCTGGCGTGGTTGGCGAGCAACCGGTGATTGATGCTGATGATGAATACAGCTACAGCAGCGGTACTTTAATGGCCACAGCGGTGGGCAGCATGCAGGGCAGTTTCACTATGCGCGCAGAAGATGGTGAAGAGTTTGATGCGCCGATTGCGCCCTTTGGTTTAGCTGTCCCAGGTGTCTTGCATTAATGGCAACCTATGCGGTCGGTGATGTGCAGGGCTGCCTTGAGCCATTAAAGTGCTTGCTGGATCGGGTTAACTTTGACCCCAGCCAAGATAAGCTGTGGCTGGTCGGTGACTTAGTCAATCGTGGCCCGCAATCGCTGGAAACCTTGCGCTTTCTCTATGCCATGCGTGATTCAGTGATCACCGTGCTGGGCAATCACGATTTACATTTACTGGCCATTGCTAACCATGCCGCGCGCATTAAAAAGAAAGACACCTTGCGTGAAATTCTCAATGCTCCTGATTGCGCAGACTTACTCTTTTGGCTGCGCCAACAACCGCTGATGCACCATGATGCACAGCGCAATATCAGCATGGTACACGCCGGTATTCCACCACAATGGAGTATTCAAGAGGCTCTCAGCCACGCTGCAGAAATGCAACCTGTGCTGCGTGATGACCGCTTATTTGTCGAGTACTTGGACGGTATGTACGGCGACTTCCCTAAAGTGTGGAGCGCTGAGCTACAAGGTGTTGAGCGTTTACGGGTGATCACCAACTACTTTACCCGTATGCGTTTTTGCACAGCGGACGGCATGCTCGATCTCAATCACAAAGAAGGTATAAACACCGCCCCACTTGGTTTTGCACCTTGGTTCAGCCACCCGCAGCGCCGCACGAAAAACGATACTATTTTATTTGGCCACTGGGCAGCACTCGAAGGCCGCTGCCCTGCTCCCAATACCATTGCGCTCGATACCGGCTGCGTTTGGGGCGGGCAAATGACACTCTACAACATCGACACTCAACACTTTGAGCGCTGCAGTTGCGCACCGGGCGCTGAGTAATATGCAGCCAACGAGGACTCCATGGACGCTTTTCAACGAATCAATGTGACACAAGCCCAACAACTCTGCGCTAACGGCGCGGTGATGGTGGATATTCGCGATCCTGAAAGCTTTGCTAACGGCCACCCAAGCGGCGCCATCCATCTCGACAACCAATCACTGGCTGAGTTTATTGCGCAAGCCGATTTAGACAAACCCACTATTGTAGTGTGCTACCACGGCCACTCCAGTCAAAGCGCGGCGGCGTATTTGCACAGCCAAGACTTTACTGAGCTATACAGTATGGATGGTGGTTTTGAAGAGTGGCGGCATGTGTTGCCACAGTTGGTTGAGCGCGAGGGCTGAGTCACATCTCCTGCTCACATACTGCATCTTGGAAAACTCCCATAACGGCAAATCTTGCGACTGAACCTAACAGGTTTTTATGCTGTCCCAACTAGACTAGAGACCTGACTGCGCAGTCAGGCTTTATCTAGGCATCTGAAAAGAGGACGCATCATGAAAAAGACTGCATCAGCCCATTGGGTCGGCAACCTTAAACAAGGTAAAGGCACGATTTCAACCGAAAGCGGTGCTCTGAAAGATAATCCCTACGGCTTTAATACACGCT
>CANRHT010000229.1 GCA_947630465.1 uncultured Pseudomonadaceae bacterium | reverse complement strand
CTGCGAAACAGCGGCTGGGCAATAATGGATTTGGCTTTGTTGGTGCGTTTTTCACAACGCTTGCTCATTGCATTCTCCTTGTGAGCTGGGTGCTCAGAATAGATTTAGGTCAGGTTTTGAGATCATTGCATACCTGTTTTATTTGATTTTTTTATTACATTCCATCAGACCCACTGCAACCTAAAAAGTGCAGTGGCTGATGAAATATATACAGTTTTACGCTAAGCGCTTGTAACGTACGCGCTTAGGTTGTGCTGCGGCGTCGCCCAAACGTTTCTTACGATCGGCTTCGTATTCAGTGTAGTTACCTTCAAAGAAGACAACGCTGGAATCATCTTCATAAGACAAGATGTGCGTAGCGATACGGTCTAAGAACCAACGGTCGTGCGAGATCACAATGGCTGAGCCTGGGAAGTCCAAGAGGGCTTCTTCTAGGGCACGCAAGGTTTCTACATCGAGGTCGTTGGACGGCTCATCAAGCAGCAGCACGTTGGCGCCTTGCTTGAGAGTCAAGGCTAAGTGCAAACGACCGCGCTCACCGCCGGAAAGGTCCTTAACGAACTTTTGCTGATCAGAGCCCTTAAAGTTAAAGCGTCCCACATAACCGCGTGATGGCACTTCATAGTTACCCACTTTAATCATGTCGTAACCGTCAGAAATCTGCTCCCAAACGGTTTTAGAACCATCCAAGCTGTCACGCTGCTGATCAACGCTGGCGAGTTTGACGCTATCACCGATAATGATTTCGCCTGAGTCGGGCTGCTCAACACCCATGATCATGCGAAACAGCGTGGACTTACCCGCACCGTTACCACCGATCACGCCGACAATGGCACCTTTAGGTAGAGTGAATGACAGATCATCCAGCAAAACACGGTCACCGTAGGCTTTGCTCACGCCTTTGACTTCGATCACTTGGTCACCTAAACGCTCGCCTGCAGGGATATAAATCTCATTGGTTTCACTGCGCTTTTGGAACTCTTGTGACTGCATTTCTTCAAAGCGCGCTAAACGAGCTTTGGATTTTGACTGACGGCCTTTGGCACCTTGGCGCACCCACTCAAGCTCAGCTTTCATGGCTTTGTTGTGTGAGGACTCCTGTTTGGCTTCTTGGCTTAAACGGTTGGCTTTAGCCTCCAACCACTGCGAATAGTTGCCTTCAAAAGGAATGCCTTGACCACGGTCAAGCTCGAGAATCCAGCCAGCAACGTTATCCAAGAAGTAACGGTCGTGGGTAATAGCGACAACTGTGCCAGTAAAGTCATGTAAGAAGCGTTCAAGCCAAGCGACTGAGTCAGCGTCCAAGTGGTTAGTTGGCTCATCGAGAAGCAGCATATCGGGTGCTGAGAGCAACAAACGGCACAGAGCCACACGGCGTTTTTCACCACCGGACAGGTGCTCGATTTTGGCATCCCAAGCAGGAAGACGCAGGGCGTCAGCAGCAACTTCGAGTTGACGCTCAATGTTATGACCGTCGCTGGCTTGGATAATGGCTTCGAGTTTTGCTTGTTCTGTCGCTAGCGCATCAAAGTCTGCATCGGGCTCTGCGTAGGCCGCGTACACTTCATCTAGACGCGTTTGTGCATCCTTGACTTCACTCAGAGCTTCTTCAACGATTTCGCGTACAGTTTTGGTTGGATCGAGCTGTGGCTCTTGCGGCAAGTAACCAATATTAATGCCCGGCATGGGGCGTGCTTCACCGTTAAATTCGGTATCAACGCCAGCCATAATGCGCAGTAAAGTGGATTTACCTGAGCCATTGAGACCCAGCACACCAATTTTTGCGCCAGGGAAAAAGGATAAAGAAATATCTTTTAAAATCTCACGCTTAGGTGGCACAACTTTGCCGAGACGGTGCATGGTGAATACATATTGTGACATGAGCAACCTAACTAATTAATGGGTAAATGATTGGCCTTGCGTCTATTGTTAAAGACCCGCCATAAAGTGCAAGGATTGTAGCGTTTTGGGGAAAATTAATCAGCATTAGTCATGAAGTCGCAAGTTGTTGCAGTGATATCGCTGCAATGCATGCGTGCGGTCAGCGTCGCTAGACTGATCAATATTGAGACTCTTTAAATATGCTAATTATGTGTTCATGCTCACTAGCAGCACATTAATGGCTCTACAGCCTTGCAGGTCACATCAGTGATTGATAAGTGCCTCGTTGGTGATGCGGCAAGCGTAGCCATGGATGGCGCAGCGCCCGACTTGGAGCGGGACGCTCCGTGGAGGGAAAAGCAGCATCAGCGAGGTACGACTTGTACATATTCTGCGCAACCATGCTTTGTTAAAATACCGCAGGATGAGTGCATGCCGTACTTCGGGGAGGGTGTTAGTCCGTCGATGAACCCGTCCAGGGTTCAACTCCGGCGCTTCGCCATCCATGGCTTCGCTCGTCACACCCACCCCAAAGTACTCATTGACCCTATGCATGGTTTGTGCCATTGCAGCTTGAGATCGTCAAGCGATAGCAATAACAAGGGAAAATAAAAGGGTAAGAAGCACAGGCGAGATGGTCAGCATCGTTAGGAAAGCATAAGAAAATATTTTATTTAAAAAGTTTAATAGATGCCTGCTACTGACAAGCTAACCATATAATTGTTTGAGACACGGCGTGTGGGTTGCGTGGCAAGCGTAGCCATGGATGGCGCAGCGCCCGACTTGGAGCGGGACGCTCCGTG
>CANRHT010000228.1 GCA_947630465.1 uncultured Pseudomonadaceae bacterium | reverse complement strand
CCATAACTTGATCAAAATCAGCGCGACTGACCTGCGCCTCTTGAATGGACATGCCTGTTCTCCTGGATAAAATCCTGCTTAATAAAGGTTTAGTCATAAAAGCGATGACTTAATCTGCACTATTTTATAGCACTTGCGGCAACTCTGCTTGCGCATACCCACAAAAATCAGCAGTTTAAACCCAGATCAACAAAAAACGCAGAACAAAAGGATAATTTCTCTGCAATTAAGTGGGTTTCTAGGCATTGGATTGTGTTGGAAGCGATAACTTGGCGCATGCCGTACTACGGGATAGGTGTTGGTCCGTCGATGAACCCATCCAGGGTTCAACTCCGGCGCTACGCCATCCATGGCTGCGCTCGTCACACCTACCCCGAAGTACTCGTTAACTATTTGTAGCGTTTGCACGACTGCAGCATCAATCAGGCGTGCAAGTGTAAATCTGGCAGACAAGTCAATTTTCACAGAATGATGGCTTTAAAAGCGTCATGCGCCAAACTCGCAAACAACACCGATAATCAATGAGTACCTTGTTGGTGTCGCGACTAGCGCAGCCATGGATGGCGCAGCGCCCGAATCGAGGCAGGATGCCTCGTTGAGGGAAAAGCGATACCAGCAAGGTACGGCATGCGCATAGATTGCTGGGGACTTTTATGTTGCTGTCATGTAAGCGAGCCGCATGCGCTCCCAAACGACTGCGCACCCGCAAACCAATTTAATTTCTCACGTAATGCCACAACTTCACCGACAATAATCAAACTCGGACTCTGCACCGCAAACTCACTGACTTGCTGATTGATGCTCTCTAAAGTCCCAGCAAACACCCGCTGCTGAGCGGTCGTGCCGTTTTCCACTAACGCAATCGGCGTTTGTGCCGCACGACCATGAGCCATCAGCTGCTGACAAATATCTGGCAAACAACCCAAGCCCATATAAAACACCACAGTTTGCGCTGGCGAAACCAACTCAGACCACGGTAAATCCAACACACCATCTTTAGGATGGCCGGTAACAAAACGCACCGACTGTGCATAATCACGATGAGTTAACGGAATCCCGGCATACGCCGAACAACCTGACGCTGCAGTAACTCCCGGCACCACTTGAAACGGAATATGCTGCGCCGCCAACTCCTCAATCTCTTCGCCACCACGACCAAAAATAAAAGGATCACCGCCCTTCAGGCGCACCACGCGCTTACCTTGCTGGGCCAGTTCAACCAGCTTCAAGTTGATTTGATCTTGCGGCACACTGTGATTCGACGCTTGCTTACCCACATAGATACGATCCGCATCACGGCGGCACAGTTCCAGAATCGCTGGAGCCACCAAACGGTCATAGAGCACCACATCCGCTTGCTGCATTAAACGCAGCGCTTTAAAGGTAAGTAAATCTGGATCACCGGGGCCGGCCCCGACCAAATACACTTCACCGACCACCTGATTCTGTGCACCATTGATTTTTTCATTAAGCAATTGCTCGGCTTGTTGCTCACGTCCAGCAAACACATGCTCAGCAATCTGCCCTTGAAAAACATCCTCCCAAAAAGCGCGGCGCGGCTGTACATGGGGCAATAAACTTTTAACTTGATCACGAAACCGCGCGGCCAACCCCGCCAGATGACCATAACTGGCCGGCAACAGCGTTTCTATTTTCGCTCGCGCCAAACGCGCCAGCACCGGCGCATGCCCAGCCGTTGAGACAGCAATCACTAAAGGTGAGCGATCGACAATCGCCGGAAACACAACAGTCGATAACTCAGGCGCACCCACCGCATACACAGGAATACCCAGCGCCTTTGCTTGTGTAGAAATCGCTGTATTGACCTGTGGTTGATCAGTCGTTGCCAGCACCAAACAGCAATCCTGCATATCAGCTGTTTCATAGGTGCGCAGTACACACTCGCCCTGCTGCGCCAGCACCAGCGCTTGCAATGCCTCGCTGATCACCGGTGCAATCACCCGTAACGTTGCGCCAGCCTCCAGCAACACGCGCGCTTTACGCAACGCCATTTCGCCACCGCCCACCAACAGCACAACACGCCCTTGCAGCTTATGAAATAACGGCAGGTAATCCATGGCAACACCCTTTAAAAACTCATCAATAATGGCAAAACTAACAGCCTCAGCGATCTTTATAAAGACCTCTAGGTGCCGCCTCTTGTGTTTGCAGTCAAACTTACACTCCACCAACAAAAAAGCGGCTCAGCCTCAGCCAAACCGCTCTTTTAAATCGCCACCATACTGGAGTGTTTTACAACACCCGTACAGGATCAGCGAATCACTTCAAGGCCACCCATATACGGGCGCAGCACCGCAGGCACTGTAATACTGCCATCGGCTTGCTGATTGTTTTCCAGCACTGCCACCAAAGTACGACCCACGGCTAAACCAGAACCATTGAGCGTGTGCACCAATTCAGTTTTACCGGTTTCTGGGTTACGGAAACGGGTTTGCATACGACGCGCTTGGAAATCGGTGCAGTTTGAGCAAGACGAAATCTCACGGTACTTATCTTGACTCGGCACCCACACTTCTAAGTCGTAGGTTTTGCTTGCGCCAAAGCCCATATCACCGGTGCATAACACCATCTTGCGATACGGCAATTCTAACGCCTGTAAGATTTTCTCAGCATGACCGGTCAACTCTTCCAGTGCAGCAAAGGAGGTGGCCGGATCAACAATCTGCACCAACTCAACTTTATCAAACTGGTGCTGACGGATCATACCGCGTGTATCGCGCCCTGAAGCACCCGCCTCACT
>CANRHT010000227.1 GCA_947630465.1 uncultured Pseudomonadaceae bacterium | reverse complement strand
GGTAGGCACAATTGGATTCGAACCAACGACCCCCACCATGTCAAGGTGGTGCTCTAACCAACTGAGCTATGTGCCTGTAATCGGTGCGTATCTTACGTTTAAATTAACCTTTGTCAAACGTTTTTAGCATTCACACCGCAATCAACTGTTTATTGCACCGACAACGCTTGATCGAGCGCCACTTCAATGGGTTCAGCAATCGGCAGTGGCATCCCTACTTCAGCGGCAACCACTTCACGCACACGATCCCAGTCCAACAAGTGCGCGTCTTGAATATCATCACGTTTAAGCAAAACGTTAACCACTGCAGCATGCTTATCCACCACTGAAGTTTCACCATCATCACTGAGCGGTGCATGCGCTTCAAGATAGAGTTTGCCGCCCTCAAAACCAAATTTATACGGCTCGTTAATAATGCGTACTTTCACGCCAACCGGTACCAATTTAGCCAATTCTAAGACGTTATCATTAAGCATACGGAAGCAGCCGTGACTGACACGCATACCAATCCCAAACTTTTTATTTGAGCCATGAATCAAATAACCCGGCAAGCCTAAGGTCAACTTATAAGGTCCTAATGGATTGTCTGGACCCGGCGGCACATAGGCCGGCAACGGATCGCCCATCTCAGCGTGCTCACGCAAAATTGACTGTGGTGGCGTCCATCCAGGGTTGGGCGTTTTCACTGTGATACTGGTATCGCTGATGGGTGAATCCCAGCCTTCACGGCCAATACCCAGCGGATAGGTGTACACCACAGGCTTATCTTTAGGGTAGTAATAAAGACGGTATTCCGCCAAGTTAATCACCACACCTTCACGCGGACCCGGCGGTAAAATATAGCGCGTCGGTAAAATAATTTCGGTACCTACACCCGGCAGCCATGCATCAACACCCGGATTGGCCGCTACCATTTCTAAGTAGCCCAAATCATGGGTTTTACCCAAATCAGCAAAGGTGTCTTCATAGCGCGCCTGAATCACTTGCACTTCACCGATCACATCATCACCCGGCGCAGGCAGCGGTAACTCAATGGCTGACACTAAAGGTGCAGCACACACCATTGAAAGGCAGCACAAACGCAAAGACTTAAGCGCGAGCATGTTTAACATCAAGTAACCCTACCGAGAAAAGTGTAAAAAGAAGATATTTTTAAAAGCAAATGTATAGTACGGGATTGGCCAGCGTTACGCACTTATTGTGCTAGAGACTGCCAGCCAGGCTGCGCACGCTTACGCTGCAACTGAATAATGGCTTTGCACTGCGGACAAAAGTGTCCTGTGCGTAGCAATTGACGTTCTAAGGTTTGCCAATGCGGTTGCGCTGGCAACAGACTGCCACACAAGGTTCGATCGGCTTGCGAGCCGAGTTCAAGCTGGCGATGCACGGCATGCACATGTTCTTTTTGACAGGCGAACAGATCCATTTGCTCGTCTGGCAAAATAATCTGATAAGCATGTAAAGACCACATCAAGCGTGCCATGGAGAGCCCCTAAAATCGGGCGCTACATTAGCCCAAAACAGCCATTTATAACAGCATCAGTGTAAAAATTTCTATTGCACCGGCTCATCCAAGGCACTTTCAGACAGCAAAGGCCCTAGTGCGCGCCAAGCATTTTTCAGTAACAACGGCTGCGCAGCTTGAGTGGGATGTACACCATCAGCCTGCATCATGCCACTGACACCGCCGACCCCATCCAAAAAGAAATCCACCAGCGCTACATCATGCTGCTTGGCAACATCCTGATACACCTGATAAAACGCCTCGGTATAACGCCGTCCATAATTCCCCGGCAAACGCATACCTAACAATAATACTGTGGCGTCCTGCTCCTGTGCTTGCTGCAGCATAGTAGTGAGGTTATGCGCCATATACTCCAGCGATAAGCCGCGCAAACCGTCATTACCACCCAACTCAATGATGACAATCTGTGGCTGATGCTTGCGTAATAAATCAGGGAAACGTGCTAAACCACCTGCCGTCGTTTCACCACTGACAGAAGCATTGACCACCTTGAATTCTGTGCTTTTTGTAGTTAGTTTATCGTTTAATAGAGCAACCCAACCTTGCTGGGTTTCCAGTCCAAAGGCTGCACTGATACTATCGCCCATCACTAAAACCGTTGCCGCTTGTACCTGAGTTATAAAACACAGCCCAACCAAGCATATTATTGCTATTAATTGACGCATTGGAAACCTCATGATTGACACTATTCTTAGCGCACAACACCTTAGCAAAAAGGTCTCTTCAGCAGAAGGCGACCTGACTATTCTGGATAATGTTTCATTTACACTGGCCAAAGGTGACTCACTGGCCATTATAGGGCGCTCAGGATCAGGCAAATCAACTTTATTGGGCTTACTCGCCGGTCTTGATTTACCCAGCGCTGGCGAAGTAACGCTAGTCAGTCATGCTTTAAACAGTCTCGATGAAGATCAACGCGCAGCAGTGCGTGCGCAGCATGTGGGTTTTGTATTTCAGGCTTTCTTATTACTCGACAGCTTAAATACCCTAGAAAATGTGATGCTGCCCTTAGAATTAGCTGGGCACAGCAATCCTAAACAGCGTGCTACTGAGTTATTGGTACGCGTCGGTTTAGAAAAACGCTTACAACACCCGGTTAACCTTTTATCAGGCGGCGAACAGCAGCGCGTTGCCTTAGCCCGCGCCTTTGCCACTGAGCCCGACGTGCTCTTTGCCGACGAGCCCACAGGTAACCTTGATAGCCAAACCGGTGAAAGCATCAGCGATCTGCTATTTGAGAT
>CANRHT010000226.1 GCA_947630465.1 uncultured Pseudomonadaceae bacterium | reverse complement strand
TCAGCATGCTTTAAGCTGCTGCGCATGAGGTCTTCCATGTAGGTGCCTTTTTGTACGCAAGCAATTACACCCTTTTGATCGATCGATTCCCAGCTGTCTAGCATAGCGTTGGTTTTACTGGCGATACCGTAATGGCCACTGCTCAAGTAAGGCGCACTGTAGTCGATATTCTTAGCACGAGCTGGGGTGATACCAACGCCAAACATGGCAATATCGCAGCGCTCTTGTTGAATGTCTTCCATAAAAATGTCGAAGTTTGTGGCGACATATTCGATCTCGACGCCCAAGTCTTTGGCAAACGCCTTGGAAAGATCGATATCAATACCTTCTAACTGACCGGTTTTTTGATTTTTATAAGATATAGAAAAGTAATCAGGCCAAATACACACTTGCAAGGTGCCGCGTTTTTTTATCTGTTGTTCGCGCTCAGACATAGCAAAAGCACTGCTTTGCATGATTAAACCCGATAAAATCACCAACATGAAAACTGTTAATAGGTGCCAGCGAGCAGTTGAGGCTAATACAGGCATTTTGTAGTGTGTTGACATAAGAAATCCCCCCTAAATACACCTGTTCAATGATACTGTAGTGCATTGATTTTTATTGCTTTTTTGTGGAGTTAACGCAGCCTGTGCCCTCTGATTTTTTAGTGCTCTTAAAAAGTGCAATTGTTCGGCAAAAATGGGTTTTATTGGCAGCCATGTCAATTTTACTTGGTTTTTGGCTGGTACAGCAGCATACCGCGCGCCAAGGTGTCGCTCGCAGCTTGGCCGAGCAGGCTACAAGTAATGCTGTGTTGCTGCATGCGCTTGAGGATACCGTTGTGCGCTCGTTTCAGTCGGTGAACAGTTCCATGCGAACCTTGGCCGACGGCTTAGCCAGGCCCAGCTCAAGCGTAGAGGTTAATGCTGTTTTGCGTGAACAACTGCGTACCTCTTTGCAGTTACGTGCAGTGGATGTACTGGATGCCGACGGCGTGGTGTTTGCTTCTGTGACCAGTGCTCTGGGTGGTACTGCAGATTATGCCTGCATTAATAGACTAAAAAACGAACCGCTGACTGAGTTTGTGATTGAGGCGCCGCGCCAAGGTCGCTACCCCAATGATCCTTTTGCTGCACAATCGGCACAGGCCTATATTCCGTTTTGCGTGCCTGTGCATGATGCGCAAGGGCAGTTAGCGCAGGTGATTGTTGCGTCAATTAATCCAGAGTATTTTTACAACCTGTTCAGTTCTGTCACCAATTCGTTGAACTCTTACATTCACCTGTACCGCTATGATGGTGGAAAACTCCTAACCACAGGTGCCGTCGAGCCCGATAACAGCGCTGTTTTACAGCACATTAAAGAGAAAAATTGGGGGCAGTTTCGCGCCACTATTGATGCGGGTGCGTATTTAGTGAGCTATCGCTCAACATCGTTGTTGCCGTTTATTTTAGTGCTGGTGTCTGATGAAACACAGGCTTTGGCTGCTTGGCGGCATGACGAGCGGATGATGAGTTTGTTTCTCTTGGTGATCTCAATCATGGCTGTCGTGATGACTTTAGTGATTGTCATGCTGCGTGAAAAACGCTGGAGAAATCAGGGCGATATACATTTGTTAAGTACGGCGATTAAAAGTACAGCCAGCGCTATTGTTATTACCGATAAACACGGTGCGATTACTTGGACAAATCAAGCCTTTACCACGCTGACGGGCTACTCTTTTGCTGAAGTAAAAGGTAAGAATCCTCGGATCTTAAACTCCGGCCAGCAGCAGAAAGAATTTTATAATGTGTTGTGGACGACGATTTTATCGGGTGACAGCTGGAAGGGCGAGGTTGTTAATCGGCATAAACTGGGTCACACCTTAGTGGTTGAACAGACGATCACGCCTATTTTAGATAAAAACAATGCCATTGAGCACTTTGTTGCTGTGCACGAAGACGTTACTGCGCGCAAAAATGCAGAGCAGCGCGCGCTGTATTTAGCCGATCATGACTCATTAACCAGCTTGCCCAACAGGCGTTATTTTGAGCGTTACTTGGGGCAAATGTTAACTGATTCAGAGCGCAGTTTAGATGTGGCGGTTATTTTCATTAACTTGGATCGCTTTAAAGATATTAATGACAGCATGGGGCATGGCGCCGGTGATGAGTTCTTAATTCATACTAAAAACAATCTGCAAAGCATCATGGACGGCAATCATGTGCTGGCTCGCTTAGGTGGCGATGAGTTTGCGATTTTAGTTAAAAAAGTTGAGAGCCCAGGGCTTTTGAGTCAGTTTGCTGGTCAAGTGATTTCTGCTGTCACTAAAACTTTTTATTACGGCGAAGGTGTATTTAACATCACTTGCAGTGCTGGGGTGTCAACCAGCAACAGCTCAACGCTGGATGCGTCAACACTATTACGCCAAGCGGATATGGCGATGTACCGCGCTAAACATGCAGGTAAAAATACTTTCCGCTTCTTTGATGAAGCCATGGACGCGATGATCAGGCGTCGGGTTTACTTGCAGCAGCAGCTTGAAAAAGCACTGCTAAAAGATACCGCATTGAGCTTACGCTACCAGCCGCAGATCGATACGGTGACGGGACGAGTGTACGGTGCAGAGGCGTTAATGCGCTGGGAAATCACTGAAGGAGAGTGGGTGCCACCATCTGAATTTATTACCTTAGCTGAAGAAACCGGCCAGATTTTAGCGGTAGGCGTGTGGTTGATGCGTCATTTATTTGCGCAAATGGCTGATTGGAACAGTCGCGGCATTGAGTATGGCCAAATCTCGATGAATATTTCTGCCATCCA
>CANRHT010000225.1 GCA_947630465.1 uncultured Pseudomonadaceae bacterium | reverse complement strand
GATTCGAACCTTCGAAGCTCGCGCGTCAGATTTACAGTCTGATCCCTTTAACCACTCGGGAACCCCTCCATAAGCGAGGCGCTATAATGGTCTATTCACCGAACCATGTCAAGCCTATTATTCAAATAAATCAATTAACTGTCTTTATTGGCGTTTATTTTCTCTCTTGGCATTAATAAGTGCTTCATGCTCGGGAAATCCTCGACCAATTGCTTTAATAATAGCTGATCAATGAGCCGGCGTGACGACTGATCAATAACCACCCAATACAAGCGCTCTGAACGCTCCACCGCTCGAATGGATGAATCATAACCAACGGCTACCATCCGCTCAGAAACACCCTGCGCAGAATCTTCACGCGCAAACATGCCCAAAGATATGCCATTGGTTAAATCACCTTGAGTAATCAAGTAGCCATCAACATTGCGCGCTTGCAATTCTTTGAGCTTACGCACTGCCGCCTGCCTTGATGGCAAGGGTTCCAAATAAACCCAGTACTCAATATCAACCTGACTATCAACCGAGTGAATAATAGATTTTATATCTAGACTCACTAAACGCTGCTGCAGCACCTGAGTCGCTTCCTGATCACTGAAACCACCTAAAAGCATGACTTCAGCATCATCCGGTGTTTTTTTAGCTTCACGGACAACCGCACTCTTATCAACCGACTCGTTAACGAGCTGCAAACTCTGCCCTTGATCTTTCTTCACGGCCTGAGTGACAGGATTGCTATCGACTGCATCTTCAAAGTGCTGCCGAGCCCAAACAAAATATAAAACATTTAAAATCACTAGCAACAACAGCAGCCAACGCATTGCTTTATCCTTTTATATGGTAAGGGCACGCCAATGCAAGCCCAGTAAAAACAAGGTCATCTTGTATAAGCGCAGATGGAACAATAGCCTTTATTAACTCGCTATCACCACCTGTACACACCACAGCAAAATCAGCACCAAACATTTTTGCTGCTAATTTAAGTTGTTCACGCAAAAAACCTACCACCATGGAATAAGTACCCGCATAAATTGCGGCACCCGTAGAGCATCCAGCAGTAATGTCAGCAGTTTTCTCTGCCGTATTTGTCTCAAGATAAATTTGCGTTCCACCTAATAACGCTGTGTTTAGCATTTTAATACCAGGGGCAATACACCCACCCAAGTGGGCTCCATCAGTGGTAATAAGGTCAGCAGTAATAGCCGTACCAAAATCAATCACAATGCAATTACCCTGAACCTGCGCATACGCAGCAAGAACAACCAGCCAGCGATCAACCCCAAGCAAGCTTGGCTCTAAATAGCCATTAACCACACCACACTGCTGAGTTGCTGAACGCGCAAATACGACCGGTGTACCACCATAGAGCAACTCAACCACCTGAACTAACTGCGCATTATCTGCAGCGTTACGTACAGAGCATACGCGGCAAAACACTAGAAACTCGCACCCTGCTTGAGTTAAGGCCAAAGCGAGCCGACTGATATGATCCACTGCACCACGCACAACACAAACTGAAGAACCTGCATCTAATAGTCGCCACTTTAAACGCGTATTACCGTAATCAATCTCAAGAATCATTTCGCAACCTTAAGCTTAATTCTCCACCGATATACTTACACTCTTGACCGTCAACCAATAAAACAATTTCACCTTTATCACCAATACCTAATATCTTTCCTACAACTAAATCATTGCCGATATGCAATTCCACCATTTTGTCCTGCCAAGCATGAACAGCTAACCACTCAGCTTTAATCGCTGAAAACCCTACTCGCTTTTGCTGATTGAGCACTGCATCTAGCTCAGCAAGCATAACAATAGCAAAAGCCTCTCGATCCACCTGCATACGGGTTTCGTTATAGAGCGATGTCCACACCTGATCGATTGCATCCATGCGACCATGCATATTTACATTAACGCCAATCCCAATAATCACATGGCAAAGCCCAGCTGGATCACCTACGAGCTCTAGCAAGATACCAGCTACTTTACGAGCGTTAATGAGCACATCATTCGGCCATTTTAATTGCGCCTCAACCCCAACAAACTTCTTAATCGCTCGAACCACAGCTACACCGACCACCAAACTTAAACCATCAATTTGATTAAGCCCGCCAGTAACCGGCCAAACGTATGACATATATAAATTTTGCGCAAACGGACTTTGCCATTCACGCCCACGGCGTCCTTTACCATCGGTCTGATGTTCTGCAAAAACCACAAGTGGCGCACCATGCTCATTCATCAACTGTCTAGCCTGATAATTAGTCGAACCTACTGACTCATACACAAAAGCAGGCAAGCTCGAATCGTATGTTCGTATTTCATTTTGACTGAGTAATTGCAACGGTAGCGCTAATCGATACCCTCGGCCCGGTACGCTTTGCACCTGGACACCCAACTCCTCATTGACTCGCTGAAGTCTTTTCCATATCGCCGCGCGACTGATGCCAAGGCTCTCACCCAAACTGTTACCCGAATGAAACTCACCGTCAGCCAACAACTTAATTAAATCGAACATACAACTCCAATGTCTGCTTGATCCAGACTCGATTAAAACAGACGGATTGAGACTCAAATTAGTATTTATCCAAAAATGCTACACACCACATATGCAACTTGATACAGCGCACTGCATCATCCAGCGTGGATCGTTAAATAATGTAGGCATTTTACATGAGGCCACCACGGTACTACAGATAGATATAGCCAACACGCAACTTAGTAGACTCAAGCCCAGTCTACAGCCTGCAGTAATTCCCAAGCATAAAAAAGCCCAACTGCACGTCTATGCGGTTGGGCTTTTATTTTGTTTTAGGTGCAACTCCTTCTGCTGATGAAACGT
>CANRHT010000224.1 GCA_947630465.1 uncultured Pseudomonadaceae bacterium | reverse complement strand
GCGCGTTATGCCTATGCCTATTTGTTTTTAACCGAGCGCTCGCCCAGCCAGCGCGCCTTGGAGGATCGGCAAACGCAAGTGCGTGATTACTATAACTTTGCTGTGCAACAAACTGTGACCCGCGCTTTTAATCAACACCATGCCAAGCTGCTCGAGGGCATCGATGCCCAAGGGCAATTCACCATTTCTTCAAAACAATGGACCCTCACCGGCCAGCTCAATGAAGTGCGCTTAGCCGACAGACAGCAGATTCCCGAGCAATTGATCCCCGCCTCATCACTGACCTTTAAAGGCCTGCGCAATCAATACCGCCGCGATGGCATCGGTGCGGAACTGGTCGCGGTCACAGCTAAGCGCGTAGTCAATAAGCGCAGCCGTGAAGATGCCTTTAGCGAAACACCTTTTCCGGCAGTGACCGCCATACTGCGTTTCCCCGGTGATAGTTTGGATGAAGTTTTAGCCACGCACAGCGTTGAACTGCTCGGTTTTGATCCGTACCGCCGCGACACAGTACGCCTCGCCGGCTTGCAAGTGCCGCTCGCTGCCAATTTCACTTCGGGCTACGGGCTATGGCTGGCTCGCTCAGGCTTTGCCCGTCAGTCCTTGCTGACGCTGGTAGGACGCGGTGAGGTATTAGAGAAGCCACGGGTTTATTTAATGCAGCCCTACGACCCCAATCGCCGTGTGATTATTATGCTGCACGGTTTAGCCAGTAGCCCTGAAGCGTGGATTAATGTGGCCAATGAAGTATTGGGCGATGAAACCCTGCGCAAAAACTTTCAAGTCTGGCAGGTGTATTACCCCACCAACGCACCGCTGGCGTTCAACCAACATGAAATTCGCAAAGCCATTCAAGACACCTTAAAAGCCTTTGATGCCACCGGTGAGCACCGTGCTTCTAAAGATGTGGTATTAGTCGGCCACAGCATGGGCGGTGTCTTAGCGCGTTTATTGGTGTCTAAATCAGGCGATCGCTTATGGAAGCCGATTGTAAAAACCTATGGTTTAGAAGGTGAACGCAAAGAACAGGCACGCAAAAAACTGCGTAACTATGCTTGGTTTAAACCCATGCCCCAAGCCAGTCGCGCCATCTTCATTGCCGCCCCACACCGCGGGACGCCTTTTGCTGAAAACCGTTTTTCGCGCTGGGCAGCTGGGGTAATTAAACTGCCGGTGTCGATGCTCGGTCGTATGACGGAAATCGCCCAATTACTGGTTGACCCCAGCTCAGCCAATGCGGCTTCAGTCACCCGTCCGCTCAATAGTATTTCCAACCTGAGCAACCAAGATCCTTTTGTGCGCTTGGCAGCTGATTTGCCGATTGCCAAGCATGTGCCTTACCACTCCATTATTGGTAACGATACGCCCGAGTTGAGTTTGCAATTATCCAGCGATGGCGTGGTGCCCTATGTCAGCTCGCATTTACCCGGCGCGCAATCTGAAAAAGTCATTCGCTCATGGCACAGTGTGCAAGAAACGCCCGAAGCTATTGTCGAAGTGCGGCGCATTTTGCATACCCATTTACAAGAAACCAACGGACTCTCGTCGTATGCCAACTAAATTGCAGCAGATCCTCAAATTCAGCCTCACGAGCCTGCTCTCGCTATTCATCATCCTCGCTGCGCTGTGGAGCGGCTTGGCGCTGTATTACCAGCTGCCTGTTGCTCTGCCTTGGTTAAGCCTCGCAATCGTACTCTGGTCTGGATTGTCGATCTTTGCGCTGCAACGACTGTGGCGTCACAGCCTGTGGCAAGGCTTGCTGATTTATCTGCTGCTGCATGGCGCTGTATTGCTCTGGTGGACGGCACTCAGCCCATCCAATCAACAGCTGTGGGAAGACGATGTCGCGCAGATGACTTCTGGCACCATCAATGGCGATCAGGTCACGCTGTTTAATGTGCGCAACTTTGACTGGCACTCAGAAACCGATTACACCCCGCGCTGGGAAACCCGTCACTATGATCTGAGCCAACTCAAGTCAGTGGATATGCTCACCTCGCATTGGGGTATGGAGGCTATTGCGCACGTTCTTGTCTCATTCGGCTTTGATAACCGCCAGTTCGTCACTTTTTCGGTGGAAATACGTAAAAAGCAAGGTCAGCAATTTTCTGAGATTGCTGGATTTTTCAAACAATATGAGCTGAGTATTCTCGCCACCGATGAGCATGACGCCATTGCAGTGCGTCCTAATGTGCGCGGCGAAGATACCTTTTTATACCGCATTGATATGCCAGAAAAGATTCGCCGCCAGCTGTTTTTATCTTATGTTGAGCAAGCCAACCAGCTCATTGAAGAACCGCGCTTTTACAATACTGTGACCGCCAACTGCACCACTTTGGTGTTTGGCATGATGCAACATATCAGCGGTGGTTTACCGCTGGATCGGCGCTTGTTGTTGACCGGTTATCTGCCCAGCTATATCGACGAGCTTGACGGCCTGACTGATGGTTTTGATTTAGCGCAACTGCGCAGTGCTGGGCGTATTACTGAGCGTTCTAAGCAAGCGCAGAGCAGCGAAAACTACTCAAAAATCATTCGCCAAGGCGTGCCAGGCTGGTAATCAAAAGTTAACAAAGTGGTAAAAAAAACCATTTTTATGGCATTTCGTCATACTATTTAGCTTGCTAAGTATCTTTTTAAGCACAATTTGCACTGAAAAAACGCCTTTCATCGAAAAATTTGAAAATAATTTAAATATTTTTTCAGGCGTTTTTACCACACTTTTCCAATGTCCGCTTCGCAGCGCTATAGCTTGGCGAAACGGCAATTCTTGTTGGTCAAAAAACAGCCACTCGCAGCCTCTATATAGCCGTTTGCGCACAAATGCGCGGTTGTTATTATTTTTTTAGCTGCCTACTCTTAAAAGGCTAAACCAATA
>CANRHT010000223.1 GCA_947630465.1 uncultured Pseudomonadaceae bacterium | reverse complement strand
TGCTGGATGTGTTTAGGCTTGTATACATCTAAGCCAGCAATGCTGCGCGTGGCAATGGCATCATCATCATCAATAAAGGCTACCGGACGCATGGATTTCCCCATACGTAAGGCCGCCACCAACTGATTCCCCGCGGAACCGGCACCGTAAATAGCTACGCGCGGTAGATCATCTGCGTGTTTCATAAAAGGGACGCGAGGCACACTTTCCAACCAATCGCCTAAAAAATATTGACGCATCAGCAAACGCAAACCACCCAGCGTGAAGATACTCACCCACCAATAATTAACTACTAGTGAGCGCGGCACGAGTTGAACGTCTTGTTGAAACCAATAAATGGCCAGCGCAAACACTAACGCCGATACAGTCACCGCCTTAACAATCGCCACCAGCACTTCTTTACCGACATAGCGCATGACCGCGTGATACATACCAAAGCGCACAAACAATGGAATAGCGATAATAGGTGCAACCACAAACAACCAGCGGTGCGCACCCAGCGGCTGCACGTCATAGTCAAAACCCAAACGCACAGCAAACGCTAACCACAGCGATATCCACACCAAAATAATATCGGTAAAGACTTGCAGTAAACGCTTATAACGGCGCGACAGGCCTAGAAGCCAGCTTTTAAACATCTCTATATCCTATAGATTCATCACACAATACAGACCACCACACACCCAATGCATGTCGATTCGGTATGGCCGACAAGAGCATTACAACAACCCCATACATACCAAAACGTAGGTCGACCATTTATGGTCGACATGGGCGTTGCAAACGCCCCAAGGGCTGGCATACATATATTCAAACTTAAGCTTTCTCTAACTCGCCGGCTTTAAATTTCACCGCGAGCAACACCAATGGCGCATAAGCAATCACAACGCCCAACACACCATCCAAATGCCATAAGCCTACTGCTAAAGCGATAGGCAATAACCAACCTAAATTAATTAGCAACACTGCCAATGTCACTGGACGGTGCGCACCAAACTGACGCGAAGCATACTGATAAGCGTGGCTGCGATGCGCTTCATAAACCTTATCGCCACGCAATAAACGCCGCAGCAAAGTAAAGGTCGCATCCACCACAAACACGCCCAATAAAATCACCCAGCTCCACAGCAACTCAGCTTTAAACCAAGCCGCCTGCAATGACAGCACAGCTAAGATCAAACCTAAAAAACCACTCCCGGCATCGCCCATAAAAATCCGTGCAGGCGGGAAATTCCAACATAAAAAACCAGCAACAGCCGCTGCCAATAACAATGGCAACACCGCTAAGCTAGAAGCACCCAGCAGCGCATACAAGAGCGCGCCACCCAAGCACACACAAATGGCTTCAACACTGGCAATACCATCAATGCCATCCATAAAGTTATACAAGTTAAGTAACCAAACAATATAAACCGCAGCCAAAATGCTGCCAAAGATGCCTAGATCAAAGGTATAACCCAACAGCAACAGCGGCGGTAAACCACCTAACCAATACAAAGCCCAAGCGGCTGATGAGAAATGACCAAGCAAACGCCAGCGTGCAGCAATATGGCCATGGTCATCTAAAAAACCAAGCACCGCCACCCCCGCTCCTGCGCCCACAGTGGCAATTACAGAAGACCAAGGCAGCCACTGCAGAACACCCATCAGCGGCAACACTGCAAGAAAGCTCAACACAATCGCCACACCACCACCGCGCGGAGTCGGCACAGAGTGAGAGCTGCGCTCGTTGGGAATATCCATCAAGCTGCTGGCTAAAGCATAACGACGTAAAACCCACGTCAAGGCAAAAGCAGCTACAAATACAACCGCAATCATCAACCCGCTACCCATAAACAATCCTTTATTAAAACTAAAGCAAAACAATTTTCAGATCGATATTTATGCCAACTCAATCACGCGCGCAACGCCGTTCCTGCAGGGATATTTTCTGCCTCAGGCACCACCACGTTATAACCAGCACTGCAACCCGCTTGCAGCCAAGCTCGTGCACCCACCTGAACACCACCGGCAATCTGCACACCCACGCCTAAGTGGGCGAAGTCTCCTAAAATGGCGTCATGATCCAGCGTGGCATTGGCATTAATAATGGCTCCGCGACCAACTTTTGCATCAGCGCCGACCATCGCTAAGGCCATCACCGCTGTGCCCGCCCCTAAAGCAACAGAAGCGCTCACATACGCACGTGGATGCACCACAGACACCAATTCAATGCCTGCTTGCTCAATAGCTGTACACCACTGCTCACGTACTTGATTATGCCCTACAGCCGCAATCGCGCCCTGCGCTTGATCAACACACTTAGCTAAGCCAGCAACATCACTGACCACAGGTAAACCAAAGGACTCTTGCAAAGCCGGCCAGCGATCATCAACAAATAAAACCCGCTGCCACTGGCCAGTTAATAAAGCAGATTCTGCAACCGCCTTACCGTGTCCGCCCGCACCCAATATTAATAATGTCTTTGTCATGCACTCAAACCCTAAGACTTTGCCAAATACGCAGCAGCGGTTTTTCGCATAGCCTCTGCAACAGAGACAGGAGGAGTCCAGCCTAATAACTGCTGATTTTTACTGATATCAACTTGCAACGAGCCACACAAACGCTGAGTAAAACTCTTTTTACCCAATAGCGTAAATCCTAAATTTAACCAGCTCATAGGCACAGGTAACAGGCGCGCAGGTTTTTCTAACGCAGCGCCCAAATGCTGCAACATCTGTGTAGTCGATAAATCATTGCCATCACTGGCCAAGAACACTTGGTTAACGGCTGCAGGATGCTCAGCACAGGTTAAGATCAAGTCAACTAAGTTATCCAATGCAACCAAACTGCGTTTGTTATGGATAGCACCGAGAGGCAAAGGCACACCACGCTGCACCCATTTCATCAT
>CANRHT010000222.1 GCA_947630465.1 uncultured Pseudomonadaceae bacterium | reverse complement strand
GGTGCAGCACCATAAACTCGGGCTGCAACGCTTTAGGGCCAATCGGCACATTAAACCAACACAGGTAATCGTCTTCGAGCTTCTTTTCTAAACGCTCAGCAAAACGGCGCTCGCCGGCTGTATCAAATGCACAAGAACTCCGTGCGGGAAAAAATAACGCCATTCACCTTCGCCTTACTGCTCAATCTGTTTTTAAGCGCTCAAGATTAATCCTTATATAGATTATCTCAAGCTCAACTGTTGCCTGCCCACTCAGCTCATTACATACAGCAACCCATAAAAGCCAAGCAAACTTGCTAACACTGACAGCAACATGTTTTTAATCACCAATGCACAGCCAATACTCAAGAGCGCCGCATAGGTATAGGGATTGCTCACCAGACCACTTAAACCGCCTTGCCCCAGCAGAATCGGCCCACAAATAGCTGTTAGCAAACAGGGTGCAGAATATTGCAAGGCTTGACGGATAAAAGCAGGTAAACGTATCGGTAGGCGCGGCTCTAATAATAAATAACGATTAAAAAACACAATACCCGCCAAGGTGAAAATCAATAACCAAGTCATTGCGGCTCACCTCGCCAACGTGCCACCGCAACGGCGCACAGCATACCGAGCAACCCTGCCAGTACAATGGCACCTGACACCGCCAAACTTGTGAGCAGCAATGACAACGTCAGCGATACCAGCACGCCCACTAAAGTGCTGATGCGTTGAATCATCGGCACGACAATGGCAATAAAAGTGGCAACAATGGAAAAGTCTAAATGGTAATCCGCCAAGTTCGGTACCGACGCCGCCAACACCACGCCGATGACGGTAAAAGCAATCCAGGCTAAATAAAAACACAGCCCCGCGCCCATTAAATAAGCAAAACTGTAGAGACGTTTACCCACGCTTAAGGCAAACAATTCATCGGTGAGTAGAAAGCCAATCGGCAAACGCTGCTTAAGCGGCAGATTCGCGACATGCTCACGCATGATCAGCGCATAGAGCAAATGCTGCGCAGTAATCACCAAAATCGTTAAACAGATCGCCACAAAACCACTGCCCGCAGCAACCATACTAATAGTCACCAACTGCGCCGCGCCAGCAAAGACAAACACCGACAAACCAATGCTTTGCAGCGGTGTAAACCCTTGACTCACCGCCATCGAACCCGCCAGTACTCCCCAAGGCAAGACCGCTAAACACAAGGGTAAAATATGCACAGCACCTTGCCAGAACCGTTGACTGCTGGAGGACGTTGTAACATTCATATAAATAACTGCTGCAATAAAAGTGGCTCAGTCTAACGCAAAAGCGCACCAAAGAGCTAAGCCGCACGGCAAGGCATAGCGCCGTTTATCTGCGTTTATAAGCATGGGCTATTGAGTCGACACAGACCCAACGTCGAACTTATTTACTGTGCGACTTCACAGCAATTGCGGCCATTATCTTTAGCTCGATATAAAGCACTGTCGGCGCGGCGCAGTAAACTTGCAAACGGCTCCCCTTGCTGAAGCTGTGCAACCCCAGTACTAATGGTGATAGCTGAACACGGTTGCTTGACTGCACAATCCAGCAACTTCGATTCTGTTGCAAAACTGACCCGCAACCGATCCGCCACCACCAGCGCCTCGGCCGCAGTAGTATCGGGCAATAAGGCTACAAACTCCTCGCCACCGAAGCGACAAAACACATCATCCTGCCTTAGAACCCTGTTAGCCACCGCCACAAAGCAACATAACACTTGATCACCAAAATCATGCCCAAGCAGGTCATTCACTTGCTTAAACTGATCCAGATCGATCATCAACACACTCAACGGGCGCTGATAGTGCAATGCACGCGCCATCTCTTTCTCAGACAGCAAACCAAATGAGCGGCGATTCAGCGCACCGGTTAAAGGGTCATGATTGGCTTGATGATCAAGATCCGCTTGCAAGCGCTCAGCCGTCATCAGCACCATGCCCAGTGTGATAGCAATGATCGAACACAACAGCCATAACAACATGATCGCCGCGACGCCATTGGGGTTGAGCGGGTCAACAAACTCTGGGTTGCCACTGCCTAAAACGGCACGGATTGAAAAAAACACCGCATTGATGGCATAAATACAGCCCGTCACCCGTATCGCTGGAGTGTGGCGCTGCACAGAAAACAGTAAGTCACGGGCAATCAAAGCAGAAATAACCGCCACTAACACAGCATTACTCAGCGCTTTCACTTCGGTTAAATAATGGACGTGCATGACTGCAATCCACAGCAATGACATAACCGCAACCGCCACTAAAACACACGACGAGAGCGGCGGCTTACCGATAAAACGTCGAAAACCATCCCAGCCCAACACTAAGCCAATGATGATGAACATCTGTGCCAAGGATAAAGCCGACTGCCAATGCAGTACGCCATAGGACAAAACTAAAGCAAAGCCGATCACAGTGCTCGTGCCCGCTAACGCCCAGCGCCCCAACCCTGGAATAGTTGGGTGCATACGCCACAATAACAATCGAGCTCCCGCACAAAATGCAGTCACCAACGCCACTGCAACCAATAAGGTGCGAATATCAAAAGACATGTCAATTTCTCTCTAAGCATAAAAAGCTTAGAGCCAGGTCCTGATGGCGAACACTGACCCGGTTATTGCGCTGATTAAATGGCCAGATAATGGCTCAATAGCACTACACCAATCCTAAACTAAAGTCAGGCTCAAGTGCAGATAGAATAGGCGCAGATCGCACGCCCTAAGAATGAGGTTTGCTACGTAGCATGACGCGCTTTAACACGCCATGCTGATAAAAAGTCATACGGGGTTCGGGTTTTCTTTAAGCTCTTTGCGTAAAAACAACTCAACCGGTATAAACGCCAATGGAATCAGCGCAGAGACGAAGAGCAACAGCCACACAGTCACTGACCAGCCTTGTTTATACGCCACC
>CANRHT010000221.1 GCA_947630465.1 uncultured Pseudomonadaceae bacterium | reverse complement strand
TTTTAAAAGATCAAAAAGCCCAGTGAAATAATCACGCCAGAGCCGATCAAGGCCATTAGGCAATAGCCCATCACATCTTTAGCGCTGAGGCCGGCAATGGCTAATGCGGGTAGTGCCCAGAACGGCTGGATCATATTGGTCCAAGCATCACCCCAGGCAATGGCCATCGCAGTTTTTGCCGCATCCACCCCAAGTGCAGCGCCAGCGGGCATCATAATCGGTGCTTGTACTGCCCATTGTCCGCCACCGGACGGCACGAAGAAGTTAACGATACCCGCACTCCAGAACGCAAACAGCGGGAAAGTGGTTTCATTGGACATCGAGACAAAGGCTTGGGAAATAACACCGGCTAAAGAAGCCCCTTCCGGCCCTACTGCGGTCATCATGCCCATGATTCCTGCGTAGAAAGGGAACTGCAGCAAAATCCCCGAACAGTTACGCGCACCTTGGGATACCGCACCGAGCAAACTTTTCGGCGTGCCATGCAGCACAATGGCAGTAAACAAGAAGATGAAGTTAACGATGTTCAGGTTCAGTGCGAAGCCTTTGGTAATGAAGTAATGGATGATGTAGGCAAAACCCATTACGCCCAAGGTCATTGATAACAGACGGCTGTTTTCTAAACGCTCGGCGGGTGTCATTTTACCCTGAGTGACTGTTGCAACTACTGGCTCTTCAAGCAGCTTGGGATCAATGGTGACCGTATCTTGCGGAGCGGGGTGCATCATACGATTGAGCAGCGGAATAGTAATAAACATCACCGCGAGAATGGTTAAATTCATCGGTGAAAAAATCGTTTCTGAGGTTGGTATCGCTGCAGTGACTGCGCCACCGGTGACCTTAGACATATCCACACCACCGGCAATCGCCAATGGAATCGAGCCTGATAAACCGCCATGCCAAAACAAAAAGCCACTGTAAGCCGAGGCAATCAATAAACGGTAATCCACGCCGTGCACGCGCGCGGCAATTTCACGGGCGAAAATCGCGCCAACCACTAAACCAAAACCCCAGTTCACCCAGCAGGCTAACGCACTGATCATAGTGACCAAAATAATGGCTTGCCCCGGTGTTTTAGCAATGCCGGCCATAATAGCCAGTTTGCGTTTAAAGGCTGGTGCACTGGCCATCGCGTGTCCCGTCAGTACCACCATTGCCATCTGCATGGAGAAGCTGAGTAAGTCCCAAAACCCGCCTGCCCACGCATTAACCACTTGTAACGGGCTTTGCCCAGTGCTTGGCATGGCGAACAAAAACACCACAAAGGTCAGCACAATGGCGAAAATAAAGGGGTCAGGAAGGTAACGTTGCAACAGTGTCACAAAGAACTGGCTTACTTTTTGTAAGAGTGTCTTTTTTTGCACGAGAGTATTCATAGGTTTTTCCTTTTATATTTTTTATAGAAAATCACGCAAGCTGACTTCTGCGAGTCATGCTTCAATCGATCAAATACAACCTTTAGCAGCCTAACAAGCTATTTAATAGCTGAATAAACAACAGGACCAACTCTCCTAGGCCTGCTGATCAGTTATACCAGCCTCAGTGCCGCTTTTAAAAGCCGCTCGCGACATTCTCTTACCGATGAGCGCAGCAATAATCACTTATGTGCCAAATGCGGCAAGCTAAACACCTGATCAAACAGCAAGGTAAACACAAAGGTGTACACCAAGAAAAACAGCAACAAAGCAGACTCCATAACGATGGCCTCCCAGATGCCAACGCCGTACCACAGCATGTACACCGGCAAGCAAAATAGAAACAAACCGCCCTCAAAACCCATGGCATGGATGCTGCGGATTTTGAGGGTGCGCTCGGCGATTTGGCTGCGCGTTTCCCAGGCTTCAAACAGGGTGTTGTAGATAAAATTCCAGACAACGGCTGCCGTCGACACAATCACCGCTACCGGTAAGGATTCTTGTACTTCACCACCACTCAAGACCATCAGCACCAAAGTAGCGAAGACGATACCGAGCAATTCAAAAATAGTGACGTAAACAATGCGACGCTTAATAGGGCTTAAAGTGATCAACTAAAACTCCAGAGAGCAACATGCAGCTCTTAGATAAAGAGCCGGTCCGTCCCGGTCGTAAAAGGTTAAATAGAGATGCAAGAAAAGAGCTTTTCTTACTGCAGAGCCACGGTTTCCGCCTGCGCAAGGCATTCTAACTGAAGAAAACAGCGCTATCAAAAAGCACATCTATTACCACAGCGCGATTAAGCTCTACCCGTCGCCGCCAAACGCACATGGCGCTTGAGTAAAAGATAATTCTCACGCTTCACTTCAGGACGTTCGCGCCAGCTCCACAGCAACTCTTGCGCCTTGGCGTAGCTGTGTTTGAGATCGACAATCGGCTGTGGATAATCCACGCCCAACTCAATGTTGTACATCAAACATTCCATCGGCGAGAGCAGCCAAGGTTGATGAATCAATGGTGCAGGAATGCTGGCCAACTCAGGCACCCATTGCCTAATAAAGCGGCCTTCGGGATCTTTATCTTCACCTTGTTTAGCGGGGCTATAAATGCGGATGGTATTGATGCCGGTGACGCCCGCTTGCATTTGAAACTGGGCAAAATGAATCCCCGGCTCAAAATCTAAAAACAAACGCGCCAAATGTTGCACGCCATGGCGCCAATCCACTTCTAAGTGGTGGCACAAAAAGCTCACCAACATCGCGCGCATGCGAAAATTCAAATAACCGCTGTGCTGCAAGCTGCGCATACAAGCATCCACCATGGGAATCCCGGTTTGCCCCTGCTGCCACGCCAGCAAGCGTTGCTCAGCCAGCTCGCCAGTGACGCGCGGCAGTAAATCGTAACCGCTGTTGACCGGATAAAACTGCATCTCACTTTGGCTTTCAAACTTTTGAATAAAGTGACAATGCCAATGCAGGCGCGCGCTAAAGGCGACTAAACTGCGCC
>CANRHT010000220.1 GCA_947630465.1 uncultured Pseudomonadaceae bacterium | reverse complement strand
GCCAGCAATTTATCCATATCACGCAGCAGTGCACCGCCACCGGTCAACACTAAGCCGCGCTCAGCGATATCCGAGGCTAATTCAGGTGGCGATTGCTCCAGCGCACTTTTCACCGCTTGCACAATCGCCGCCAATGATTCTTGCAGCGCTTCTAGCACTTCATCAGAATTGAGCGTGAAGCTGCGCGGTACACCTTCAGCGAGGTTACGGCCACGTACATCAAACTCCAGCAACTCACCGCCAGGGAAGGCTGCACCAATTTCTTGCTTAATACGCTCAGCAGTCGATTCACCAATCAGACTGCCGTAGTTACGGCGCACATAGGTAATAATGGCTTCATCAAAACGGTCACCACCGACACGCACTGATTCGGAGTAGACCACACCATTGAGCGAAATCAAGGCGATCTCTGTGGTACCACCACCAATATCCACCACCATCGAACCACGCGCTTCATCAACAGGCAAACCCGCACCAATTGCAGCGGCCATCGGCTCTTCAATCAAAAACACTTCACGTGCCCCGGCACCTAAAGCGGATTCACGAATCGCACGGCGTTCCACCTGAGTGGACTTACAAGGCACACAAATCAACACCCGCGGACTGGGCTGTAAAAAGCTGTTTTCATGCACTTTATTGATAAAGTACTGCAGCATTTTTTCACAGACACTGAAGTCGGCAATCACGCCGTCTTTCATCGGACGAATCGCGCAAATATTTCCTGGGGTACGACCGAGCATACGTTTAGCATCGGTACCGACAGCAACCACACTTTTCTGGTTGCCGCGTGTACGAATCGCGACGACAGATGGCTCGTCTAAAACAATACCGCGATCACGTACATAAATAAGGGTGTTGGCTGTTCCTAGATCGATGGATAAATCACTGGAAAACATGCCGCGTAATTTCTTTAACATGGGATGAATAACCCTGGGCAAAGCGCAATTGAAACGCAGATTAAAAAATAATAGGAAACTCTAACAACCATCGTACTTTTGAGCAAGGTACGCAGTGTGATAGATTAACACTTTATTTCCCTCAAGATGATATTTACAGGCTTATAGAGGCAGTAATTACTCAATTGTTCAATCTTGACGGCATAACTGCTGATAAGCATGTTCTTAACCTAGGAGATCTTCACATGGCGCTTGAACGCTGCGACGTAGAAAAACTGGCTCACTTGGCCCGACTGGGTCTGGATGATGCTCAAATAGACAGCAGCACCGCATCTTTAAATACCGTTCTCGATATGATCAATGCCATGCAAGCGGTCAACACCGACAACATTGCACCGCTCGCCAATCCTCTGGAAGCGACGCAACGTTTACGCCCTGACACTGTCACTGAAAGCAATCACCGCGATGACTACCAAGCCCTCGCTCCAGCTGTAGAAAACGGCTTATACCTGGTACCTAAAGTCATCGATTAAGGACGTATTTTTCATGCATCAACTTACCTTAGCCAAGATTTCACAAGCGCTCGCCGATAAACAGTTTTCTGCGCGCGAGCTGACTGAGCATTTATTATCGCGCATCGAGCAACTCGATCCGCAGCTCAACAGCTTTATCACCGTCACCGCCGAACACGCGCTACAGCAAGCCGATACGGCCGATGCCGCACGTCAGACAGGTGAGCATTCAGCTTTGCTGGGCGTACCTTTAGCGCACAAAGACTTATTCTGCACCCAAGGCGTGCGCACCAGCTGTGCATCGAAAACGCTGGATAACTTTATCGCCCCTTACAACGCTGCAGTGGTCGACAAACTGCAAGCTGCAGGCTGTGTCAGCCTTGGCAAACTGAATATGGATGAGTTTGCGATGGGCTCATCCGGTGAAACCAGCTTCTATGGCGCCAGCAAAAACCCTTGGGACATCAGTCGTGTACCCGGCGGTTCATCAAGCGGTAGCGCTGTGGCGGTAGCCGCTAAACTGATTCCAGCCAGTACCGGCAGTGACAGCGGCGGCTCAATTCGTCAGCCCGCTGCCTTTACCGGCCTAACCGGCATTAAACCGACCTATGGTCGTATTTCACGCTGGGGCATGACCGCTTATGCATCCAGTTTTGATCAAGCCGGCTTTCTAGCGCACAGCGCTGAAGATTGCGCCATGCTACTGCAAGCCACTGCAGGTTTTGACCCGCGTGACTCCACCAGCGCTGAGCAACCGGTCGAAGACTACGCTCTAGCCTTATCGCAGCCGCTGCAAGGTTTGCGTATCGGTTTACCCAAAGAGTATTTCGATGGGCGTTTAGATGCGCGCATTGGTGACGTGGTCAATAACGCCATTAGCCAATTGAAACAGCTCGGTGCAACCTTTGTGGATATCAGCTTACCCAGCCTGCCACACGCGGTGCCGACCTATTATGTAATTGCTTCAGCCGAAGCTTCGACCAACTTAGCGCGCTTTGACGGCGTACGTTTTGGTCATCGCTGCGAAGATCCAAAAGATTTAGAAGACTTGTATGTACGCTCGCGTAACGAATCTTTTGGCGAGGAAGTGAAGCGCCGCATCATGATGGGCACTTACTCGTTATCAACCGGCTATTACGATGCCTACTATTTAAAAGCACAAAAAATCCGTCGATTAATTAAAAACGATTTTGTCAGCGCTTTTAAAGATGTCGATTTAATTCTTGGCCCAACCACGCCAAACTTACCTTGGCACCTCGGTAGCAAAGTCAATGATCCGGTTGCGGCTTACCTCGAAGATATTTACACCGTACCTGCCAACTTGGCGGGTATTCCTGGCCTCTCCATGCCGGCTGGCATGATCGACGGCTTACCTGTCGGCGTACAACTGCAAGCACCGTACTTTCAAGAAGCACGCTTACTGCAGGTTGCACATCAATTTCAACAACACACTGATTGGCACGCTCAAACGCCAGCCGGATTCTGAGGACGACTCACATGCAATGGGAAACCGTGATCGGGCTGGAAAT
>CANRHT010000219.1 GCA_947630465.1 uncultured Pseudomonadaceae bacterium | reverse complement strand
GAGAAACAAGGCCACACTGTGCAAGAGTTGACGCGCAACTACGGCAATCAGCAAGTGCTGTTCTGGCAGAAAAACACCGGGCAGAGCGCTGCCGCCAGCGACCCGCGCGGTCAAGGTGTGAGCCTGAGTTATTGAGCGGCTTAGCGTACTTGAATCAAGGGTGTTTCGTCGTCATCGCCACCTAGGCGGCGCACTTCACGCAACAATTCATTCTCACCGACTAAACCCAGCTGCATCACATTGCGCAAGCTTTGCGTGATCCGGCTGGAGTAGCCTAAATCATTCATCAATGAACTGGCCTGCAGGTTATCCAACTGCTGATTACGTACTTCGCTAAAAATACGATGACGGAAATCTGCATCAAACTTTGCCGCCTGCCCTTCCATCCAATCCAAGCGGCTGCGCCAGACATCATCGGGCAGATCTAAACGCCCAATCTCGCGTATCTGCCGAAGCACCCACAGCACATGACTGCGCAGCTCTAAATAATGGGTGTGCACATGCGCGCGGTCATCTCTTAAGTAACGACCAAGGTTTTTTTGCAAATGTTTCGCATCTTTTACCGCGTCGACCAACTGCAGAGCAACCACTTGGCAAGTCATCCAAAACTGCTGATGCTCTTCGTCCATGCTTGCATCAAGACGGCTCATAAAACCTAATAAATCGGAGTACACGCCCTTAATATGGCGCTGATAGAGCTCTTCTGCATCTAAACAATCGCTATCATTCGGGCGTGCATTTAAGCGCGCCTCATCAACTTTTATACTGAACAGTTGCTCAACCGGTTGGTACAAGGCATGACAAATCACTTCTAAACTCAAACGGCCCAAATGCTGCAGTTCCTGCACCACTGCGCGCGAAGCGGTATCAACGGTAGCCAACGCTGCATCATTTAAGTAACGCGCACGGGTTTCCGACAGAACACGCTGTTCAACCACTGCCCGCTGACCGGTTTGCACATCAGCAATCAACACTTTGGGTTCTTGGCGATCCGGTAAAAATCGACACAGCCAGACTTCGAGTTGGCGCTGCCAAGGCCAAAACAGCAGCACGCCAATCAGGTTAAATAAGGTCTGAAACATCGCCAACTGCAGCAGAGTATTACTGCCTGCACCCAGCACCGCCATCAGCCATTGTGACAACCATGCCAAGGGCGAGAGCAGCAATAAGGTAATGATACCGGTGATGGTGTTAAACAGTGCATGCACCAGAGCCAAGCGCTGCCCGCCACGATTACCACCCAACCAGCCGACAATGGCGGTCGTCACGCTGCTGCCAACATTACCGCCAATGGCAATCGCCATCCCCTGCCAGAGTTCAATTTGGCCTCCGGCTAATGCCGCCAAGATCAACATCAAAGTGGCATGACTCGATTGCAAGACCGCAGTCAATGCTAAACCTATCGCGACAAAAGCTAGTTGCCCAAGTAAGCCTTCGCCCATCTGTTCGGTCAGGTCAATGCTGCTACCAAAAGCGTTAAAACCGCCTTTGATTTCATCAATACCTAAGAAAATAAAGGCAATACCCAGCACGATGCGCCCAGCGGCTTTGCTATTTGGACCATTAAAACCAGCCAGCACACCAAATACCAATAAAGGTAGCGCCAGCGGACTTAAGCTGAAATTTTGCCCCGCCGCAGCCAACAGCCAAATCCCGCCACTGGTACCAAGGTTGATACCCAATAAGATCGAGATGCCGCCAGCCAACTGAATTAAACCGGTACTGATAAACGCAATCGTCAGTAATGACATCAAGGTGGTGGATTGCAGCACCATGGTGCCACCGACACCAAATAGAAAGCCTTTAAAAGGCGTTGCTGTACTGCGCTCTAAAAGCTGCTCTAGGCGTCCGCCGGCCAGTTGCTTTAAGCCTTCTTCAAGACACTGCATGCCAAACAAGAACAATGCCAAACCTGCGCATAGCTGCAGCCAGCCGGCGCTGTACCAAAAGCTGGCAGCCAGCACCGATAAGGCTAACAGGGGTAGTAGAAACGACTTCAGCTTGCCCATAAGCTCACCCAAGCACAGATGATGAATTGAAATAACCAGACATGCACAACACACTGAACCGGCTGGCCTAGTGCAGCCCGCGAGTGCTCATAATTATGATTAAATGCTCTAGAACAAGCCGTAGGTGAGCTGTTCTATTAAGAAGAGATTACACAGCATTGCGTCAACAGAAAAGGCCGCACTCAAATCAGAGGCGGCCTTCACTGCGCTTTACAACATCGGACGTAAAATCAGTCGTCGAAGTTTTCGTAACCCGATTTTGTGCAGCCCAGGCAACGTACAAATGCAGCCTTACCCGGCTCAACTACCAAGGCTTGACCAGCACGGTCAACACCACCACCCAGTAATGTGAAAGGAAAAGTCACCACAAATACACCGGCACCAATCACAGTTCCAGCAATCAGTAGCGGACGGGCAATCAATAAATCAGCCACCATAGAATAGGCAGGCGGCGCATCAACGGTGTACTCAGGATTACCGCTGACATTTTCAGCCGATGCAGGCAAAGTCATTAAGCTCATGCATAAGGCTAATAGTGCAGCAGTGATTCGAAACATATTCATAACAGTGATCCCTCAGCAGATTTTCAATAAACAATGCAGACTATATACAGCACTGTCACGTTTGTCAGCGTGACCCACTTCATCATTTAACAAAAAGACTAAATAATTAGACTTTTAAATCTTAACTTTGGCATTTTAAACAAAACACGCTTGAACGCTGCCCCAGTTTCACCTCAGATAACTCATGCCCACACACACGACACGGCTGACCTGAGCGGCCATAGACAAAGAGTGTTTGCTGAAAGTAACCCGGCTTACCATCACCGCCGACGAAATCACGCAAGGTGGTGCCGCCTTGTTCAATCGCAGCAGCTAACACACGCTTAATTTCTGCAGTGAGCTTGGCATAGCGTGCCTTCGAGACACTGCCCGCTTCACGGCGCGGATCAATACCCGCAGCAAACAGCGCTT
>CANRHT010000218.1 GCA_947630465.1 uncultured Pseudomonadaceae bacterium | reverse complement strand
AACAGAGATTTCTCTTGCGCTTGCCCATCGACATCCCAGCTGGCGTTGAAGATTTTGTGGCGGCAGTGCTCAGAGTTAGCCTGCGCAAACATCATCAATTCAATGTCGTGTGGGTTGCGGCCCAGCTTAGTAAAGCTGGTCACTAAATATTCGATTTCGTCTTCAGCTAAAGCCAAACCAAGCTCAGTGTTGGCCTTTTCCAGACTGGCGATACCACCTTGCAATACATCCACGACTGCGAGTGGGCGTGGCTGTGCGTGGCTGAATAAAGCTGAGGCTTCTTCCATCGTACCCAAGACTAACTGGGTCATGCGGTCGTGCAATACAGCAGAGATCAGCTGAGTCTCAGCATCACTGTAATCACCTGGAATGTAGTACGCCAAGCCGCGCTCAATGCGCTGGACTTTGGCTAAGCCACAGTTTTTAGCAATATCAGTGGCCTTACTTGACCACGGCGAAATAGTGCCAAAACGTGGCACCACTAAAAAGAGGCGTCCGTTTGGCTCTTGGCTTGGCACACTCGGGCCATACTTCAGCAAACGGCTAAGGACGTGGCCTTCTTCACTGCTTAACGCAGCTGAAACCTCAACAAAATGAGCAAACTCAGCGTACACACCGCTGACAGAGGGAACCTTCTGACGTAACTGTTCAAAAAGTTTCTCGTGGCGAAAAGCAGAAAGGGCAGGAGCGCCGCGCAAGATCAGCATCGTCGTGACAGCCTCGAAAAGTTGTATAAATGGGCGCATATTCTAGTGCCCATAGCGATAAATAACCATTCAAATCTGCCTTTTAACGCTTTCTAAGCCAGACCACAGCCTAGAACAGCAGCCCTAGGCCACACTCTCATGCTTTTCTTTGCTGTAATCCCGGGCATTTGCGTATAATGCGCCGATGCATTCATTAACCTTGACCTTGCAACGTTGGCTACTTCTCAGTTGCGCAGCCAGTCTGTTCGTACTGCTCAACGCATGCAGCAAACCGCCAACAACACTTGAACGCATTAAAGCTGATGGCGTATTGCATGTTATTACGCGCAACAGCCCCTCGACGTATTTCCAGGACCGCAACGGTGAAACCGGTTTTGAATATGAATTGGTTAAGCAGTTTGCTGATCAGTTGGGCGTGACCTTAAACATTGAAACCGCAGACAATCTTGAGCAACTCTTCAGCCGCTTAGGCTCTGAAAACGGCCCCGTTCTCGCAGCTGCAGCCTTAGTTGCCAGCCCTTCGCGCTTAACTGATATGCGCTTTTCTGATCCTTATTTAGATGTCTCATCGCAAATCATTTATCACCAAAGCGCAAAACGCCCGAAAAAACCTGAACAACTGATCGGCAAAAGCCTACTTGCACTCAAAGGCAGTATTCACGAAGACAGCCTTGATGCGTTACAGCAACAGTATCCGCAACTGCGTTATGACGTATCTGACCAAGTCGAAACCGTCGATCTACTGCGCATGGTGGACGAGCAGCAAGTGGATGCAACCTTAGTGCACTCCAACCAAGTGGCGATGAATCAAGTGTACTTCCCCAACATTCGCGTGGGCTTTACCTTAGATGAGCAGCACCAACAAAGCTGGGCGATTGCTGCTGGCGATGACGTCAGCCTACTCAATGAAATCAATCGTTTTTTAGCCAATGCCAAACAGTCCGGACTCTTACAACAACTGACTGAACGTTATTATGGCCATGTTGATACGCTCGGTTACGTCGGCGCTTATGCCTTCGCGCGGCATTTACAGCAACGCCTACCCAGTTATGAAACCGCCTTTCGCAATGCTGCTCAAGAGCATGCGGTTGACTGGCGTTTACTGGCGGCTATGGGCTATCAAGAATCACACTGGCTGCCTACTGCGACTTCTAAAACCGGCGTGCGCGGTTTGATGATGCTCACCCAGCGCACCGCTCAAGCCATGGGCGTTAACAACCGCCTTGACCCCAAGCAAAGTATTCAAGGCGGCGCGCGCTATATTGCGCTACTGATGTCGCAATTACCGGATGGTATTTACCCTGAAGACCGAGTGTGGTTTGCCCTCGCCGCTTATAACGTGGGGATGGGGCACTTAGAAGATGCGCGCAAACTGACGGTTGCCGAAGGGCTTGACCCCAATCGTTGGTTAGACGTGAAAACGATTCTGCCGCGTTTAGCGCAAAAGCAGTGGTACAGCAAAACCCGCTATGGCTATGCGCGTGGCGGTGAGCCGGTGCATTTCGTCAATAATATTCGTCGCTATTACGATATTTTAACTTGGGTCACACAACCACAAATCGAGGGCACCAGCATCGCTAGTGAAGGCACGCATGTACCTGGGTTAACACCGGATAACGGCAGCAACGCGCCAGTAGATCCAGCCGTTGTTGAATAGTCTAGGGTTAACGCCGCGCTTTAAAAAAAGCTTTTAACATCTGCGCCGACTCCTGCGCCAGCACGCCCCCCGCAAACTCAACCCGATGATTTAAAAAAGGCTGCGCAAAGAAGCAGCCTTGGCTGTGTACGGCTCCCGCGCGCGGCTCACTGGCCGCAAAAACCACACGTGCAATCCGCGCATGCACAATCAAACCGGCACACATATGGCATGGCTCCAGCGTGACATAGAGCGTGGTGTCTGGCAGTCGATAATTCTGTAGATGTACAGCCGCATCACGAATCGCCTGCACTTCGGCATGCGCACTCGGATCATTGAGACTGATAGGGCTGTTATAACCACACCCAATAATCTCGCCACCCTGCACCAGCACCGCACCCACCGGCACCTCTCCCAGCGCCCCGCCCTGCTCAGCTAAGCGCAGCGCTTCGCGCATAAATAACTCGTCCTGCGTTTGTAGATGTTGTGTTTCTGACATTATTTAGACCTTGATATAAAAAACGGCAAACCTCATCACTAAGGCTTGCCGCTCACTGCTGCAATTATGCAAAACAACTCATAGCTACAATACGCTTATTCCCACTCAATCGTCGCTGGTGGTTTGCTTGATACATCATAAACCACGCGTGACACACCTTCGATTTCAGTA
>CANRHT010000217.1 GCA_947630465.1 uncultured Pseudomonadaceae bacterium | reverse complement strand
ATGGACATTAAAATCGAAGGCGTTACAGAAGAAATCATGGAGCAGGCGTTAACTCAAGCCTTTGCTGCACGTATGACGATTCTTGAGCAAATGAATCAAGTGATCGCCACTTCACGCACTGAATTGTCAGCCAATGCGCCGACGATGATTGCCATGAAGATTGATGCAGACAAAATCCGTGACGTGATCGGTAAAGGTGGTGCAACCATCCGCGCCATCTGTGAAGAAACGGAAGCATCGATTGATATCGAAGATGACGGTTCAATCAAAATCTTTGGTTCAACCAAAGAAGCAGCAGAAGCAGCACGTGAGCGTGTTCTCAGCATCACCGCTGAAGCTGAAATTGGTAAGATTTACCACGGTAAAGTTGAACGTATCGTTGACTTCGGTGCTTTCGTTAACATCCTGCCAGGTAAAGATGGTTTAGTGCACATCTCAATGCTCAGCACTGAGCGCGTTGAGAAAGTCACCGACTACCTGACTGAAGGCGAGATGGTTGATGTGTTGGTGATGGACGTGGATAACCGCGGCCGTATCAAACTGTCAATTAAAGACGTAGCTGCTGCTAAAGCAGAGCTAGCAGGAAAAACAGAGTAAGTTTTAACTGTACTGTGTTGAAAAAAACCGAGCCCAGTGCTCGGTTTTTTTATGGCTACAGTTTATTGAAATGATAGGCTGACTCAAATTTTAGACGCAGGGGCTGCTGATGGATGCTGTGCTGGGCTGGTTTGTACCTGAGGGGCTTTCTGTTTGGGCTGTGCTGGCGTTAATTGCTACTGCAGGGTTCACCTCGGCAATGACTGCCGCTTTAGGAATTGGCGGTGGGGTGCTGTTGTTGGCGGTATTAAGCATGCTGCTGCCTGCGGCTGCGGTGGTGCCGCTGCATGGTTTAGTGCAGTTGGGTTCCAATGCCAATCGAGCAGTGTTCACTGCGCAGCATATTCGCTGGCCGTCGCTGTATTGGTTTATTCCTGGGGTGGTGTTGGGCGCAGTATTGGCGAGCGTGCTGTTGGTTGAGTTGCCGTCTTGGTTATTACAACTCAGCATCGCCAGTTTTATTTTACTGCTGTGTTGGGGGCCGCCGGTGCCAAGCTTTGCTACGCGCGCACTGGGTACCTTTGTTGCGGCCACACTGACCACCTTGCTCAGTCATTTTGTCGGAGCAACCGGGCCGCTAGTGGCCGCCTTTATTAAGCAGCAACAACAAGGACAGCGCCAAGCAACAGTCGCTACTTTTGCCGCGGCCATGACTTTACAGCATGCACCTAAGGTGCTGGTTTACAGTGTGGCTGGTTTCGTTTTTTCTGAATGGCTGGGTTTAGCGCTCGCGATGATTTTAGCGGGCGTGCTGGGAACTAAGCTGGGCTTAAAGTTTTTATATCAGACGTCTGATCAGCGCTTTGCGCGGCTGTTTAATACGATTCTAACGCTGTTGGCGCTGCGCTTGATCTGGCAAGCGTACAGCTCGTTTTCTGCTGCATGAATAAATAGCGGCACAAGCACTGCGTTAACTTGGCTTGGCCGCTATACTGTGCAATTGCTTTTACCAATGTGCAGTGCGTATCGGGCTGTATTGCCTAGACAGCGCAGTGCGTAAGTTTTAATTCATTACTTATTAAAGGATGCACATGTTAACCCTTTCTCTAGAATCAATGCTGTGGGCTGCAGCAACCTTTGTTTATCTTGTTGTGATAGGTGGTTTGTTGTTAAAGCGTGCAGCCAACAAGGATGATGCGCGCATTACGCAACCTTTTATCAGCATGGCGCAAGTGGCTTTTATTTCCGGAATTGTCTTTGCTTTGGCTTCTGTGCCGAGTTATGTGGCGCGTATTGTGAATCCTAATGTACTGCCCTTTATCATGCCCTATGCGCCGATTTTGTTTGCGATCAGTTTTGTTGTGTTTATTAAGAAGCTGGACTCAAAGCGTAGTGGTCGTTATCAGGCCGGTGTTGCGTTGTGGCTGGCTGCATTGATTACATCCAGCATCTTAGTGGCGCAGATTGCCCAGCGCGCAATGCAATAACAATTGCCGACACGCTGCGTCTCGCAGTGAAGGGTGTTGTAGAAGTAATGTCTTTGATGCCTGTGGGTATGACTCAGGAATGTTATACCCCAGTGTTAGGGCTTAAGTACATGCAGTAAAAGCGGGGGCGATAGCGTTTTGTGCGGATGCTTAATATGCAGTTGTTGAGATATAAACAAGCATGAGCGAATTGCCATAGGTGACTCTCTTGCTAAGGTTGGAAAAGCTGCGTATAAAAAATGGCTTATTATTAGATTAACTGGATGGGCTCAGCAGCTATACGCGCATGCCTGCTAATACAATGTTAGCTGTGATTGCTTCACCCGCATAGTGATACTATAGTGTCACTATAAGTCTTAATCAGGGTGCGTCTATGAAAGTTGAGCTTGTTACAAACCTTAAGCGCCAAGCCACAAAAATCTTGGCGGATCTGCGTTTGTCCAAAGAACCGGTACTGATCACTGAACACGGTCAGCCATCCGCTTATCTCGTTGATGTGCAGGATTATGAGTTTATGCAGCGTCGGCTTGAGCTGCTTGAGGGGCTCTCGCGGGGAGAGCGCGCTGTACTTGAGGGAAGAACGTACAGCCAAAGTGAGGCTAGGGAGAAAATGAGTAAATGGCTGAAGTAATCTGGACGGAGCCAGCCCTTCAGGAACTGGATGCTCTCGCTGAGTATGTTGCGTTGGATAATCCTGAAGCGGCCAGCCATTTGGTCGAAGAAGTGTTTGATAAAGTTGAGCGTCTAGAGAATTTCCCCCAATCTGGACGGGTTCCTCCAGAACTGCCCAATTCCGTATACAGGGAAGTAGTAGTGCCTCCGTGTCGCATTTTTTATCGAGAAGATGATAAGCGGGTTCTTATCCTATATGTGATGCGAGAGGAGCGGCAGCTTCGCGCTTACATGCTGGAGAGCAGCTAACCAGACGCGGCACGCGGATGCCTTTGTCTCCGCTTCGCTGCGTCAAAATCACCGGTGCGCTTCGGCGTTATGCGTAAAGAGATCGAAGTGGAATATGGCAAATAATTGGAATATTCCTGCCTCTG
>CANRHT010000216.1 GCA_947630465.1 uncultured Pseudomonadaceae bacterium | reverse complement strand
CAAGCGCAAGCCAATGCCTATAAGCTGGCTGAGCAAATCAGCTGGAAAGGCAGCTTCTATCGTAAAGACATTGGTTATCGCGCCATTGCACGTGAGCAGCAGTCTCGCTAAAAACACGCGCTAAACAGCCTCTGCGCATGCATTGCGCGAGGCTGTTATTAAGCACTATTGAGGGACTGATGTGAATCCGCTTCGCTTAGCTATCGCCTTAATAGTCAGTATGACTCTGGGCAGCATCTTTCTGATTATTAGCGTGCCCCACTATTACGATGTATTGTTTTCCATTGACAAGGTTCTCAGCCCTGCGGTGACACCTGTCGAGTCCAGCCTAGGACACACACTATTGTTTGGCATCATGCTGGGCGGCAATCTGAGTGTGATTATTTACAACCTCGTGCGCTCCGTGCAGATGCGTTATTTGGGCAATCTACTACTCGCCATTACTTTAAGTTTTTTCCTGTTATTTCTACTGCCTGTGTCTGCGATTTTTAATGGCCAGGCGCATTTTTACCTCAACAGTAACGATGAGTTTATTTACCTCCCTATTATTATTGGTTTTTTATGCCTGCATGTTTTGTGTTTAGGCTGCATACAGACCTGCTCCAGCAACAAAAAACTGCCTCAGCAATTGATCGGCCACATGGCCTACTTAGGCTTAGCGGGTATTCTCCTGCTGACCCTAGCCCCCACCTATGCGCATATCTTCAGTTACTTACTGATGATCAGTTCAGCCGTGCTCCTAATGGGCAGCACTTTGCATATGATCAGTCTAAAACACAGCGCCGCACCAACAGTACTGCTGGGTTTAGGCTGCTTATTTTTACCCTTTATTGTGTTGTGGCCCTCACTGGTCAGCCAACCCTTAATCTCCGTTGAGGGTGACACGCTCTTTGTGTTGCTGACACTGCTGGTCAGTGCAACGGTGATCAGCATAGGACTCCTGCAATCCCATCGCCAGCAGCTTGAGCAACGTGCCATCCATTCACATGCAAACGCGACAGCAGAAACAGAGCGCCGCGCTAAAGCTGAACTCTTGGCTAAAATCAGTCATGAAATCCGCACACCCTTAAGCGGTGTTTTAGGCATGACCAGCTTATTGCTCGACACGCCCCTGTCCAACAAGCAACGTGACTATGCGCAAACGATTCAAGGCTCAGGGCATGAACTACTTGGACTGATCAATACTATTCTGGATATTTCCTGCTTAGAAAGTGCCGAGATGCCGCTGGGGCACACAGCCTTTAATCCTGCTGATGTTTTACAAGAATGCAGCCAAGCTTTTTCCAGTAGCACGCACGCGCAGCAGGTCGAGTTAACCGTCTTTTTACAGCCGCAAGTGCCTGAAACATTATTGGGTGATCCCGTCCGCCTGCGGCAGATTCTAGTCAGTTTGCTGAAAAACTCATTCCAGCGCACCCAAGCGGGGGAAGTTCTCCTCAGCGTGACGCTCAACACGCAGCAGCAGCCAGAACAACTGGTCTTTACCATCCATGATACTGGACAGCCTTTGAGTGCCAGCGAGCGCTATCAGCTTGAGCACACCAAGCTGGACAGCAAAGACTTGCTCAGCACTTCCTTTATCGGCAGCCACCTCGGCATTATTGTCGCGCGCCAGCTGATTGAATTAATGGGCGGGCAATTCACCATCCAAGACTCCGGCCAAGGCACGGTATTTAGTTTTAATATCACCCTGCAAGCTCAAGCAAAAATCACCCAGCACTCGAGTAACGATTTAATGCTGCGCAATAAACACATCCTTATTATCGATAGCAATGCACTCTCGCAAAAGGTTTTAGCACAACAATGCTCAGACTGGGGACTCTTGGTCAGCACCTGCTCAGCCGCCACTGAAGCCGTGGCTTTATTGCGCAATAAAAGTTTACAGGGGCAGATATTTTCCGCCATTTTAATCAGTGAAACGTCGCTGTCAGCCAGCGCTATCAGCTTTGCTGTGCGCATCAAAGAAGACCCGCTACTCACCACTGACACCACATTAATTATGTTAACCAGCAGCAGCAATACTGACTTAGTCGCCGCACGCAATGCCGGTATCAGCCAAGTGCTGATGAAGCCCGTTAGTGGTTCCACTCTGAAAGTGACTTTGCTCAATGCAATGCAACAGGGTATGAGCACCCCGCAGAGCCGCCGCAGCTTGGTCGGCAAACGGATCTTGGTGGCTGAAGACAATGCTATTTCAGTGAAGGTGATCAGTGGCTTGCTCAGCAAGCTCGGCGTGCAATTTGATATCGCTGAAAATGGACAAGTGGCGCTAGAACTGCTGCAAAAAAACAGCTACGACTTGGTGTTAATGGACTGTGAAATGCCCGTTATGGATGGTTTTAGCGCAGCACAAAAACAACGTGAATATGAAGTGCAGCACGGTTTACCTGCGATCCCTATTATTGCCTTATCTGCGCATGTGCTTGAGGAGCATCAAGCCCGCGCCATACGCTCAGGGATGAATGACCACCTCGCCAAACCCATCGAGTTTACTCAACTGCAAGCTATCCTCAGCCACAACTCAAGATGACTGTGTCGGCGCCGCACCCCTATGCTGTAAATAAGCCACCGCTAAACCACTGCCACTGATAATCACCACACCAACCACTGACAAGGTATCTGGCGTATGGGCAAACGCCAGATAACCCACCACGCCGGCAAAGATGATTTGTGCATAAGTAAAAGGCGCTAAGGTGGCCGCCGAGGAATACTTTAAAGCCATGGTCAGCAGCATATGCGCCGTCATCGCAAGCAGCCCCAACGCCAACATAAATAGCAGATCAACTTGAGCGATATCCGAGCTGTAATGCCCTGGCAAAAACACACTCAAGGCGAGAGCACCGAACAAGCCTGATAAAAAATTACTGGTCACCGCATGATCCGTACTGGCCAAGCGCCGCGTAATCAATTGATAGAGTGCAAAACACACAGAAGCACAGATCGGCAGCAAAATTGCTGGGGTAAAGAGCGCACCACCCGGGCGCACAATAAACAACACGCCCAAAAAGCCAATACTAACAGCCAGCCACTGCCCTGCACTGACCTGCTCACGCAGCACCGCTGCGGATAAAACAGTCAC
>CANRHT010000215.1 GCA_947630465.1 uncultured Pseudomonadaceae bacterium | reverse complement strand
CACGATATAAGGGTTCCAATGGCGCTGGAACACAGTGTGGATCATTGGTTTCATGTCGTATTGACCTTGGTTTGAGGTGTGGGGGTTATTGCGAAGGGTTGATACATTCAGCTAAGGCCGATCATTAACTGCTGCGAACTATACAGAACTCAGGATTGGAGCGTGTCCTGGACTTAAGGAAATACTAATTTATTTTGTAATAACGAAGAGCAAAGCGACACGCTAATCCATGCTTGGTTTTTTTTACGAACGCAGTCAAGCAATCCATCCCTCACCCAGCAGTACAAGGCCATGGATTTATACACCGCTGCGTTCATCGCAATGATACTTTTAATGTTTTCTGCTTCTTTATAAGTATTCGCTAGGCACACCGTGACTGGAAATATACAAATAACGCACAGCCCGCGTTGCAGCTACGTGGAATAAAGCACGCTCATTTAAGTCAGTTAAGCGCTGTTCCACGACATCCTGTGAAGCATGCATAGCAACACGCAACGGCACTACGCCAGCGTTAATTCCGGCCATCATCACACAGCGAAACTCCAAGCCTTTAATCCGATGCATAGTGGCAAAACGCACACCCTCTTTAGCGCGATCATCGACCTTTTGCCGTGACAAGGTATGCGTTGGCAAACCCTGACTTTGTAATATCTGCTCATAATCACTGCACAGCCTATTGGTGCGCGCCACGATGCATATTTCTGACAAAGAGACGCCTTCAGTTTGTAATTGCTTAATCTGCTGGAGAATCCACTGCCCTTCACTGGCTAAGTCAGCGCAGTTCTGCAAGATCGGCGCTTGGCCTAAGATCAAGGAGCGATAATTTTGAGTGCCATCAAGACCGCCATCGAGGTCATCGATTTCAACGTCTTCCAATAAAGCTGTGGCATAACGGCGAATCAACTCTGTCGTGCGGTAATTTATTTTCAGTTTGCGCCCACGACCCATAATATTAACGCCGCACTGGCTCAAACTGGTTTTACGCTGATAAATACGCTGATGCGCATCACCGACAATAAACATATCGTTGGTTTGCTCAGGTACCAAAGCACGTAATAATTTGAGCGCTTCAGCGGCAAAGTCCTGCCCTTCATCCACAACAACAGCATGATAGCTACGCTTATCATCACCCGTATTGAGCAACTCAAGGGCGTAATACACAGCGTCTTCAGCCGTAACAAAACCACCCCTCACCAATTGCTCACGCATCTCTTCAAACACTGGCCAAATATCGGCTCGTTGGCGGCGGTTCAATGCCACGCCACGGCCAATACGGCTGGCGCTAAAATACTCTTGGCGGCTGCGGACTTGTTGCGTCAGAATCACACGCTGCCATTCTTCGTGATAAAAGCTCTCGGGCAGGCCTAGTTCGCCTGGCACCAATGCCAGCGCTTGCGTCCAGCAATGCTCGTACTGCTTATCACGGCCACCGGGATAAATAATCATCGACTGATAGCCATTACGTTTAACAAACTGACTGACCCAAGCATCTAAGTTCAGCACTTCAATACGTTGGCTTTGTTCTGGCGTACAGATTTTGCGTAAGTTATCCGCGATATCTAATGCCAAATTACTGGTAAAAGTCGTAAATAATAAGCGCGCCCCTTTAGGCCAACTTGGCTGCGACACTAACCAGCGTGCTCGATGCATCGCAACCACAGTTTTACCTGTGCCGGCACCACCCAATACACGTACCGGACCATTCCAGTCACGCTCAACTAATTGACGTTGCGACGGATGCAAAAACACGCGCCAGCGCTCTAAAGGTGCATTGAGCATACGCCCCAGCTCCTGCTCATCTTCAGGCACATGAAAACGACGCTGGGTAGCGGGATGTTCTAACGCTGCTTCAAAGTCTTGGGTATCCACAGATTTCTGCGTTGGTGCCGCATACTCATGCAACACATCCGCCAAAGGCGTGCCTGCAGCGAGCAAGTAGAGCGCTTCAAAGGCTTCAACAGGTAAGCGCGCTTCAGCTTTTTCCAACGCTTGCTCGCTGGTAAGCGCTTGTACCAACCCCAACCGTTCTTGCGGGACGCCCAAGCTCAACAACGTTGCATTATCAAGATTAAATAACGGCTGTTCATCGAGCTTTGCTTTGCGAGGTATAGCACTGGGTTCAGTGGCTGTAGAAATGGGTTGCGCCACAGTCTCACTTGCATCTGCTATAGCAGCTACACGTTCATGCTCCACTTCAAATAACTGTAATGAACCCGTGGTGGGGTGAATTTGACAGCGATGACGCTCTGCCCAAGCGTAGGCATCGTCATGCTTATCGACCCATAATAAAATATATACATTGCCTTGTTCTGGGCTGAGAACAATCCCGCGATAGCTTTGGTCAATACGCACCGAACGAAAATTCGCATCACGCGCATTGCGAATCACTTCATAGTTGATTCCAGGCGCACGCGGATTAGCGCGAAACTTACTGACAAAATTCATCACTGCTTTTTGCTGGGCGCGTGGGATTGCTGCAAAAGCCTGTAAAAAACCATCACCTAAGGCCACTTTCGGCTGTAATTTAGACATAATTTACTCCTCTCCTAAGGCTGTTTTAAGCTGTTCAAGCCAGCTGTCCGACTGCAGTGAAATAAGCTGCCAATCTTGCAGCTCAGGTAACTGATCGGTTTCTTCCATAAATACTGCGACGGTTAAATGCTGCCACGCTAACTCAGCCGTGCCGACGGTGGCACCATCGCTATTCAGCAGATCCACACCCACTTCAGGCGCTGACGTAGTTATTGCCTGTACGGCCTGCACTTGCTCAGCGCTTAAACAGCTCAGTTCACGTACATCCAGCCAGGCACTGTCCATTACCGCAGTGGTGGACATATCCTCTACGCTTGCGTTAGCGCGCTCGACTAATAGCTCAGTAAACAGTCCTGCCTGTAACCCAGATTGAGTCGCTACACTAAAACTTGGCGCATATTGCAGCACATTAAAGGCCTGCCAAATCGCACGCCACTTATCTTTATAACTCTTAGATTGCGCAGTTAAACTCTGCGCAGCAGAAAAGCCTTCAGTTGTTGGCTTGTGCGCCAAACTGTCATTGAGCGCTAGCAGTACATGGATACGCGGTTTGAGCGTGG
>CANRHT010000214.1 GCA_947630465.1 uncultured Pseudomonadaceae bacterium | reverse complement strand
CCGCGTACCCGTAAGGCTCAAGTAGCCGCCGGAGAAACTGTGCATCTGACCGCGCGATCCAGCACTACAGTGATCAAAATGCGTGTCAATGTTGAGTGTCATCAAGATTAATTTAAGCCCGTATCAGGCTGTGCAACATAGGTAGAAGAGAGTATGGCGGCAATTGTTGAACCGTTTTGGAAGCGTAAAACCCTTGCAGAGCTGGACCAAGAAGAGTGGGAATCGCTGTGCGATGGTTGTGGTTTGTGTTGTTTACAAAAGCTCGCTGACGAAGATGACGATGCAGTGTATTACACCAATGTCGCCTGTAAATTACTGGATCTCGATACTGCGCGTTGCAGTAATTATCCCGAGCGTCAACGCTATGTTGCCGATTGCATACAGCTGACGCCGGGCACTGCAGAAAGCTTTAAGTGGTTGCCCAGCACCTGCTCTTATCGCTTGGTCAGTGAAGGCAAAGACTTATTTGTCTGGCATCACTTGGTGTGTGGCAATCGAGATGCTGTGCATACCGAACATATTTCACGTTTAGGCCGTATGGTCAGTGAAGTTGATGTGCCTGCCGAACAGTGGGAAAACCACCTGATTTTTCGTTCTGGTTAACATTGCTACAGATGAGGTTGTCAGATTCAGTGCAGTGCGTTGTTCGTCTGGCAGGTCTGGTTAATCATAAAATCCAAAGTGGCTTTTCTAAGCTCTGGAAAAGCAAACGACATGATGTGCGGCCCTTTAGAGTCCAGCCAACACAGCTGTTGCTCGGGATGTGCCTGTTGCCAATCGGTATAGAGTTTTTTGCCGTGTGAGTAGGGGATCACAGTGTCTTTCGGGCTGTGCATCATCAGCACCGGCAGATCAATCTTGTCGATATGCTGGTTAGCGTCCCATTGGTTGGGGATCAGAGCGGTAAAAGGCCAAATCAACCAGCCGATCACGTTTTTACTTAAAGCACTGCGTGCTGTTGTTGCAAAAGCACCGAAGGGGGCGTCAAGTATCAACGCTTTGATGGGATGGCGCTGCGCTGCTTGCGCGGTAAAGTTTATGGCCAATGCTGTGCCTATACTCTGCGCCAAGATGACCAGTTCTTTATCGGGATGCTGTTGCTGCATCCAGAGCGCAGCAGCATCCAGGTCTTGCAACATATCAGGCAGCCGTGCTTGCCCTGCGGAGGCGCCAAAGCCGCGATAATCTAAAGATAGGACGCTAACCCCCGCCTGTGCCAGCCAGTAAATACTATGACTGTGGCTGGAAATGTTTTCAGCGTTGCCATGCAGGTACAGCAGCATCACATTAGAATCGGTTTGCGCACCTTGCGCTGGAATCCACCAAGCATTGAGCTGGGTGCCATCCTCCGTTTTGAGCCACACATCTTGATAATCTAAATGAGCATCGGCAGGTGTGGAGATCAGCGACTTTTGTGGATAAAAAAACCACGTTGAGACGGATGAGCAGCCTGCTACTGTTAGCAAGCTGAGCAGCAGCATGCCACGCAGCATTTTTTTGCAGCCTGATGTGTGAGCGCTAGAGCGCAAAACTTTAGTAATACCAGTTAACACCAAGGCCGACCTCGTGCCGCTCGCTGGAGCGCTGATGGAGTTTAAAGTGTTGGCTTTTCGCTTCCAGTTTCAGTTGTGCATTGCGCGCAAGTTTCCAGCCTAAGCTGGCTTTTACTTCGCTGCGCTTGGTTTTGTCCAGCCAGCTGAGTCCTTGCCAATTGGCATCGACCTGCGCTTGAACCTGCTCGCCTTGCCAGAGCCAACCGAGGCGTGGACCTAGGCTCAATTGTGCACCCTTGTGGAATTGATTATCGGCCATAAACTTGGTTTGTGCTAAACCATAAAAGCGTCCTGCAGGCGTCAGCCACGCTTTACCAAAGCCACCTTGTACATAGCCGTGTAGTTGCGCATCTGCACCAATAAAGCGATCGAGACCACCGCTGACTGACCAAGCCACCGGTTGTTGAAAATAGGTTTGCTGGCTGAGAGATAAAATATCCACAACCTGTAACTGCTGGAGTCTGAGTTTGCCGCCATCCCAGAGTCTTGCCGTGATATTACCCATCTGGATTTGCGAGCCGGGGACAAAACCTTGCGGTAAATCCATCACATCATGAAAAGCTGCACGATAGTTTAAATCAATAAAACCCAAGTGCTTGCTTGTCGATCCGGAACGTTTATCAGCGAAAGTGCTGCCGCCTTTAATCTGTAAGCGCTGACTTAAATGACCTTCATCGTCACGGTAGCGCGGCACTGGGATTTCAGAAAAACCCGCTGCAGCGGGGTATTTGGCGCGGGCTGATAAAATATCTAAAGTGCGTTGACGTAATTTTGGGTTGGCTTGCCTTTTTTGCACGGCTAAATAACGTGCGTAGGCGTAAGCCAGTTCTAATGCTTGCACCTGTTCTTGTTCGTTCAATGCGCTGCTCGAGCTGTTGATGGGCTCAGGTTGCTCAACCAGTCGCCGGGCATGCTCTAACACCTGTGGCGCGACCTGCAGACTTTTGTATTCGATATCGCTGGCGGCAGAAGGGCGGTAATGGGTATCGTTAATAATGCCGCGTTTTTGTAAGGCGCGAATGGTGTCGACCGGAATAGCGGTAAAGGTGAAATCATCGGTGACATCAATGCGTTCCGAGCTGGCATCTAAAAGTGCAAGCAGGCGATATGAGCAGTTTTCATCAAAGAAAAAGTAATCAAAAAATGTGTCTTTGGTTTCCCAAGTATGGCGCACGAATTGATCTGTTTCTGCTTTGCTTAAGTCAAGTTCGTATTCCCAAATATCACGGTATTCCATATGCGAATATTCATTGGTTTTCGCATAGAACGGCAATACTGAGATGACTCCGGGGTAGCCGCCGGTTAAGCCTTTCCAAGAAAATACCAGTTCATTGTCATCCGGGTCTGCATTGGCTGCAAAGTTAACGCTGTGGGCTAAAAGTTTATTGCTGTTGGGATCTTCTTTATCCAAACGAATAAAAGTATGACCGTACATCGAAGAGGGTGAATTGATATGCGATGCTGGAAATACCAAGGTCAGCGAGTGAGCCTTGAGTTCGTTTTGCCAGTGTTCAAGTTCTGAACAGGACTGATCGACAAAGTTAAG
>CANRHT010000213.1 GCA_947630465.1 uncultured Pseudomonadaceae bacterium | reverse complement strand
GTTAAGGCTTTTGAATGTGGTTGCGGAAGCAGGATTTGAACCTACGACCTTCGGGTTATGAGCCCGACGAGCTACCAGACTGCTCCATTCCGCGCCGATAAGTATACGCATATTTTGCAAACTGTCAAAGCTAATTTAACAAACACGGCTAAAGTTGCTGTTTTAAAGCATTGTTGAGCACCTTTAACAGCCATTAATAGCTATGCGGGGCAGGCCGGGCTGGCGCTACCCCGTATGGGCTTATTGTGTGCTATTAACGCTGATGTTGTTGTCGGCGGGGTTCGTTTCAGCTTTTTTGCTGTCTTTACGCTCTTCAAGTACTTTTGCTGGCACTAAACTGATCAGCACTGAGTCTTTGTTAGGCTTTAGGTTATCCATCGACTTCACGGGAGTCATATGTTTTTTGCTATCCAGAGTAAACAGCACTAACGCTTGGTTTTGGTATTTCTCGAGAAAATCTTGATAGCTGAACTCGCCGCTCAGTTGTGTGGTTCTGATTAAGTAGCCCTGACTGACTAAGCTGGCAAGTTTGGCGTAGCTGACACCGTCAAACAGGCCGCGGGTTTGTTGTATTTTTTCCGCCGTTTGGTGGCGTGCTTTTTGCTCTTGATCGCCCTCAGATAAGCTGAACACACTGTCATGATCACCAAACCAGTCTAAGAAGTGGTAAGTGGCGAGCGAGTTCAGTTGTTTGTAAGGCGAAATCACCAGCAGATTACCAATACCCGTTAAGTTCAGCTGGTTTGCCGCATGCTCCGACACAGGATTACCAAAATACACATTGAGGTTTTCCATGCGGGCTTGGCGTACGTTATCCCAGTTGGTGTCGGTTAATACCACGGGTACATCGTGGTTGCTCAGCGCTTTGCCAATCATGCGCGCCACAGGGTTAGCCCCCAAAATAAGAAAGCCCACAGCCGCAGGTTCGGCAACGCCCAGTAAGCGTGCTAAAGGTCGGGCGGTGAGGCTTTGCACGGTAACAGTGGCAATAATCAGCATAAACACCAGTGGGACTAGGGTATCGCCCCCGTCAAAGCCGTTGTTGTGCAACTGAAAGGCAAACAGCGCCGATACCGCAGCAGCGACAATACCGCGCGGGGCAATCCAGCTTAAAAATAGCTTTTCTTGCCAGCTGAGACTGGTGCCTATCGCCGCTAGAAAAATACTGATGGGGCGTGCGACGAGCATCAAAATAGCCAGCACTGCAGCCAATCCCCAGCCCAATTGCGCGATGGCAGAAAACTCAATGCGTGCCGCTAAAATAATAAACAGTGCAGAAATGAGCAGCACGCTGAGGGATTCTTTGAACTCTAAAATGCTCTCCACTTGCACGTTTTTCATATTGGCCATCCAGATGCCCATAATGGTCACGGTCAAGAGTCCTGATTCATGTGCAACTTCATTGGATAAAGCGTAGACGCCCAGCATAAAAGTCAGGGTGCCAGCATTATGCAGGTATTGTGGAATCCAGTGTTTGCGCAGCACTTGCCCATTGAGGTAGCCCGCCGCTGCACCAAATACAGTGCCCACCACCAGGGTGGTACTGAAAATGTATAACGAGTGGCCAAAGACGTTACCTTGCCCCCAAGACACTATGCCCTCATAGACCAGCACTGCGAGTAATGCGCCCACAGGGTCAATAATAATGCCTTCCCATTGCAAGATATTAGCCAATCGCGCATTGGGGCGCACTGAGCGTAGCAGCGGGGCAATCACCGTAGGGCCAGTGACCACTGAAATCGCGCCGAACAGCAGCGAGATTTCCCAAGAAATATCTAAAATCCAGTGGGCGGACAGGGTGCCGATGATACCCGTGACCACCGAACCGACTGGGATCAGGTTGCGCACCATGCTGCCGTGGCCGCGTATTTCTGAAAAGCGCAAGGTCAAGCTGCCTTCAAACAGAATAATCGCCACTGCCAATGACACCATCGGAAACAGCAAATCACCAAAGACATCACCCGGGTTGAGGTAATGCAGAACAGGGCCGCAGGCGATACCACCAGCTAACAAAAATAAAATAGCCGGCATACGTACACGCCATGCCAGCCATTGGCAAAATAATGACAAAATCCCAATAGAGGCGAGTAGCAAAACAGTGCTAATAGGCATAGATACGTGGTTCCAAAGAGTGTTGCAGGGTTGGCTTCAACGGGCTTGATGGCCAATAAAATCAGCGCAACGAAGTTGTAGTCAGGGCGCAGTTGCTGTGCGCGCGTAAAATTTAGCAGCAGGATACGCTAGCTGAAGATCTGAGTATATGCTCGCCCATGCGCTGGCAGTGCGGCTCTGTTAGGTTGTCTCTGGCTGATGTCTCTAGGACTAATGAGTAGGGCGATTGGTCGCACTAAAGGTTTACTAAATAACATTTAATTCTTAGACTGTTCTTAATTGATCTAAGACACTAGGCCAGTCTGAAAAAAATGCCTACTGGGTTTAAGCAAGCACCGTGTTTGTCTTGACTGATTGATGCATGCAAATAACTTATAAATTACACACTGTATTGCACTGCATTTTGTATGCGGTGAGGAGATATATTATGCGCTTATTTAAGCACCTGGTTTACGGTGGTTTATTAGCTGCCGCCATCAGCCCTGCACTGGCTAACGTCGCGGTCATGCCATTTTTGTCGATACTAAGCGTCAAGCGCCTGAGTATGTTGGCAATGGTATGAACTGTGTGAATTGCCATATCGACCAAGGCCGTTTAGCTGATGCAACGCCATTGTGGGCGGGTTACACCATGTACCCGGCTTACCGTAAGAAAAATGACAAAGTAAATACTTACGCTGAGCGTGTGCAAGGTTGCTTTCAGTTCAGTATGAATGGCACGCCACCGGCGGCGGATAGTGAAGTTATGACGGCGCTCGCGACCTTCTCATACTGGTTGTCGACGGGTGTGCCTTCGGGGGTTGAAATGCCCGGTCGCGGCTATCCAAACGTGCCTCAGCCGGAAGGTGGTTATGATATTGCCAACGGTAAAAAAATCTATGCTGAGCAGTGTGCGGTATGTCACAGCAGTGACGGCTTAGGACAGAAAGTGGGTGATAACTACGTGTTCCCACCGCTGTGGGGTAATGACTCATTTAACTGGGGTGCCGGTATGCACCGCATTAACACGGCTGCAGGCTTTATCAAGGCGAA
>CANRHT010000212.1 GCA_947630465.1 uncultured Pseudomonadaceae bacterium | reverse complement strand
GGGCAAAGCTTAGGTGCGCGCTTGGCAGATTTGTCGGAATTGCTGAGCTATAACGCTGTGCGCTGGCAAGTGGAGACTGTGCAGGGTTACGTGTTTTTGTGTATCACCGGGTCAGCTGAATATGTGCCTTGTGCCATTAATCAGATTTTAAATGCATTAGAGCAGCCCTTAGCGGCCGCGCCTTTTGTTGCAACAGGGCACTTTGCTTTGCGTCGGCTACTGCAGCATGTACCGCAGGTGCTAGCGGACGATGGCGCTCAGCAAACCGCAATGCTCTATTTGGCGAATCAGCCGCAAGCAGCATTATGGTTGGGAGGCTCCGATCCGCTTAGCCAGATCGAGCCGCGTTATCTGCAGCGCTTAGAAGACTTTACCCCTAAGGCTCATGCGCAACCCTCGCCAAGCGGCTGGCGATGTGTGAGCGATAGCGGCACTGACGATGCGCTGCTGGTTGTGCATATTCCGCTGCCTGCTGGCACGGCAACAAGCAAAGACCAGATGCGCCTGATCAGTCGGGTGTTTGCGCAGCACTGGCAAGCTGTGTTGCAGCGTTATTTGCGTGAGCAACGAGGTCTTTGTTATGCCGTATTTGTCTTGCCCTATGCGCAGGGCGAGCACGAGGGATTATCCTGTGCTGTGCAGTCAAGCAAGGTCAGTGCTGCGCAGTTGTTGTTAGAAATCCAAGACTGCTTAGCTGACTATTACGCGGCAATAGTTCAGCACCTGCCTGCCTTGTTAGCGGATTTACGTAGCCAAGCGCATCAATTGCAGCAGGGTGCGTTAGGTATTGATCGTCTCAGTCAAATGTTTTTCAGGTATTGGTGTGAACAGCGTTTAGAAACGGGTGCGGCGCAAGAATTACACACAGTGCAGGCATTAACAGCAGAGGACCTTCAGTGCTATGTGCATGCCATCCAAGATCAGCAACATTGGTTGTTATTAAGTAATCAGCCCGCCAATACATGATTTAACCGACCGCCAACGCAGTGTCTCTGCGTCGGACTTGTTTGCTTTCATATTTAATTTCTCTCCTTCTAATGGCTTGCTGCTAAAGCACTGAGTGGTGCTGTAGGGCTTATTTAGCCTGTGTTTGTCTGGTTTTTTATCCTGATATGGGGTGTGGTTTTCCAGTCTTATGGATAGCAACGATCGAAGTGTTTTTTCCTCTCTAAAGGCGTGCTTAGTAAGTTCAGTCTGTTAGCCACTAAAGCTGCGTATTAGTACAAGGCATAGCTTCTAATAATCAGTGTCGAAGCGACTGATAGGTCAGTTGTTCCATTTCTGTGGAGAAGACTATGTATAACAAGAAAATCGCCAAACATATTTTCACGCCGTTAGCCCTTGCTGGCGCTATAGCTGTTGCCAGTACACCAGCTCTTGCTGAAATTGTTTTATATGACAAAGACGACACAACTTTTTCTACTGATGGTTATGTCAATGCCTTTTATGTGAACAGTAAAGTTGATCGCGCGGGGGATCAATTCGACCGTCGCCAAACACGTATTAAAATGGGCTTTTTGCCCAACTATATTGGCTTCAATATGGGTAAAGAAATTGATGGTTTAAAGCTTGGGGCGCGCTCATCATTTTGGGTCACCATCAATGACAGTGATGATAATGGAACGGGCACCGATATCGATGTGCGTCAGTTTTATGGTACAGCAGCCAGTGAGTGGGGTGAGGTTCTGATTGGTAAGGATTTCGGTCTGTTTGCACGTTCTAATATTTTACTGGATGAACTGTTAGCCGGTTACGGTCAAGTCAGTGACACCTTAGGTTTGGTCGATGGCGGTGGTGTATCTTTCGGTAATATCGGCAGTGGTTACCCTTATCCTTTCCCAACCTCGCAGATTACCTACCGTTCTCCGGTGATGAGTGGTGCGCGTATTGCTGTGGGTGTGATGGATCCTGTTGATACGAACGACAACAGTGCTCTAGGTAAGGCATATCAGAAAAACCCGCGATTTGAGTCAGAAGTGACTTATCAGTTTGATGTGGGTGGAGCAGACATTTATTCATGGCTCAACGGTGGTTATCAAACCTCCGAAAATACTGACAGTGCAGTGAGTAACGTGACCTCGAAAGGTTTAGGTTACGGTGTACGGGCGACAATGGGTGCCTTTACTCTAAGCGGTTCCGGGTTTACTGCGAAAGGTATCAACCCTTTCTTTACCAATAACGCTGGTAACGCCACTTTACGCGATATTGACAGTAAAGGTTATTTGGCACAGGGCTCCTACCGTTTTGGTAAAAACCGTGTAGCACTCAGTTACGGAAGAACGAAAGATGATGGTAATGGTGCAGTGGCCACCGGTGCAGATTATGAAACCCGTGGTATCGCTTTATTTCACGACATCAATGACAACTTAAAGTTGGTTGCTGAATACAATCAGTTTGAAATTGATGGGCATAAAGGCAATACCCTCAATAATGAAGACACCAAAACCCTTGCGTTGGGTGCTGTATTGACCTGGTAAAAAACCTGAGTTAACTATCAGCCAGAAGCGCTTGTGCCTTCTGGCTTTTTTTATCGCTACTTTAGTAGGTTCAACTCGCGACTCAAGGTGCATAGGTTTTTGCTGGGGTGCTTTTAAAATAGGGATATATAAAACAGGTGGCTTATGGGATTAGCACGATTAGCATTAGATAATGAAGGCATTACGACCGCTGTCTCGTTTGCTAGAGCAGTGGATGATGTTGCCCAAGATTTAGCACAGCAGTTGTGCAGTGCAAATGTGGGTTTTGTCTTGTTTTTCTGTTCTGCTGAGTATGATCTTCCCGCTTTATCAAGCGCCTTAGCCGCGTACTTTACTGATATCAAACTGGTGGGCTGTACCACAGCCGGAGAAATCAGCTCAGAAGGCTATGGGCGAGGCTGTATCAGTGCGATTGGCTTTGATCGACAGCATTTTTCTGTCGCTAGCGTCTTAATTGATCAGATGGAGCGCTTTAGTTTATATGATGCGCAGGAGTTGGTTGAAAGCCTAGTGAGTGAGTGTCGCAGTAATGCTGTTGCACCGATTAAAGATCACAGCTTTGCTTTAACCTTGCTCGACGGCTTGTCGAGTCGTGAAGAAGTGGTACTTGCAGCCCTCAGTGCTGCTTTGGGTAGCATCCCGCACTTTGGTGGCTCAGCAGGGGATGATAATCACTTAACCCACACCCACGTGTACTTTGATG
>CANRHT010000211.1 GCA_947630465.1 uncultured Pseudomonadaceae bacterium | reverse complement strand
CCGGAACTGGCACGTCACAGCTACTGGCAATTGGGCGTTGAAGTCTACGGCGGCGTGTTACTCAGCCCTTGGTTTGACCGTGATTTATCCTTAGCAGGACGCGTTACTTTTCAGCACGATGAGCAACTGCACAGTCGTTTAATTGATTTCAAGCACGCCATAGCCACCATCCCAAGCTTAGCTATTCACCTCAATCGTGAAGCCAATACCGGCTGGGCGATTAACGCACAAACTGAATTACCGCCCATTTTGGCGCAGTTGCAAGGTGAGGAAAATAAAGATTTCCGTGCGCTACTTGCTGAGCAATTGCAGCGTGAACATGGCCTCAGCGGTGCGGATATTTTAGATTATGAGTTGTGCTTCTATGACAGCCAGCCAGCGGCGGTGATTGGTCTTAATCAAGACTTTATCGCCGGGGCGCGTCTGGATAACTTATTGTCTTGCTACGCGGGTTTACAAGCGCTGCTCAACAGCGACGATCAACACAGCCAAGTTCTGGTCTGCACTGACCACGAAGAGGTGGGCTCCAACTCGGCTTGCGGTGCTGATGGTCCATTCTTAGAACAAGTGCTGCGCCGTGTATTAGACTCAGAGGAAGACTTTGTGCGCTGCATCCAGCATTCGCTGCTGATCTCTGCAGATAACGCCCACGGGATTCACCCCAACTATGCTGATAAGCATGATGGCAACCACGGTCCATTGCTCAATCAGGGTCCGGTCATAAAAGTGAACGCCAACCAGCGCTACGCGACTAACAGTGAAACCTCGAGTTTTTTTAAGCTGCTGTGTCAGCAGGTGGCTGTACCGGTACAAAGTTTTGTCACCCGCAGTGACATGGGTTGCGGCTCCACCATTGGCCCGATTACCGCCGGCCAACTGGGCATACAAACCATTGATATTGGCGTGCCGACTTTTGCCATGCACTCGATTCGTGAATTGGCTGGCAGCAAGGATTTAGGCTATTTAGTCAGCGCTTTACAGGCGTTTTATAACAGCCCGCAACTGCCCTAACCCAGCGTCCTATTGTTTCTTTGCCGAGCACTGCTGCTCGGCAAAGAAGCCTTTACACCATTACAGCGTGATTATCCCACAGCCCTGCCGGTAGATTCAGCGCCTGCATACTGATGCTAGCGCTGCGGCAATCATAGGCACGGCAACGCCCGACTCCGGTGGTCACCACAAAGCCTGCAGCACTAGCGACCACGCCAGCGCAATCCGGAAAAGGCGCATCGAGGCGCAGCTCAGCACTGTCTAAATCCCAGATAAACACCCGCCCGCCACGTGGCGCAGTCATCGCCACTAAACGCAACTGATCATGAACGGCAACACTGGCGGCATATTGCTGCATTTTACTGCGCTGCGCTTCAGCCACGGGAAACACCTGCAAGGCTTGCTGCGGACGTTTGATGGCAAGCAAATCAATACGCTCAGTTAATGCGCCCTGATATTGCTGCACGGCAATCACAGTACCATCATCCGCCACAGCCAAATGACGAATGCTGTTCATCGAATCGGCCAGTAACTCTTTGCTCAGGCATTCACCTTGAGTATTCATCAGCACCAAACTGGGCTGCATTGCGTCAAGATTGAGCTCTTCACGACTGCCCGACTCAGTACGAATACCGCCATTGGCCACCACCAAGGTTTCGCCATCAGGCATCCACAGCAGTTGATGCGGCCCGACACCATGGCTGGACAAATCATCCACACGCTGAAGACGTTGCGCCGCATCCATTTGCCAGACACCAATCACTCCACGTCCCGGCTCATCGGTATCATTTTCTGTGCTGTACAAGCGCTCGCCACTGCGATCAAACACCGCATGCCCCTGAAAATGCCGATTGGCGGGCGTGACAAAGGTTTGTACTAAACGCCCAGTTTGCAAATCAAGCACATAACTTTCGGTCGACGGCCTGCGTCCGGTAAATACCGCTAAGGGCAACGATGGATGCACACAAATATCATGGCAACGCTCAGTGACTTGAGTGGCAAACAACTGCTCGCCAGTCAAGCTGTAACCCACGGCAAAGTGCTCACCGCGCTTATTGTCACGCGCTGAGAGTAATACCGGTTGCCGCTCTTGCGACCACCAGCGCCAGCCCAATACAGCACTGCCGGCTAGAGCAGCCAAGCTGGCCGCTAAAAATGTACGACGCTGCATGCTCAGTCACCATCATGGGCATTAAAGCCCAGTTGCACGCCTAACACCTGCGCCATATCTTCTTCGTGTAAACGATGCAGGCGATCCAGACTGTTATAGATGCTGAGTAATACGGCATGTTGCTGCTCGTCGGCTAACAAAACAACCTGTTATTGAGCAGATGCTGATTTACGTACGCCTCACGCCACAGCTGTGCATGCAACAGCAAGAGCCTGCAAAACAATGCGCCATAATGCGAAAGATTTTCATTCAAGGCAAAGGGTTTTTTCAATTTATTAAAATACGTTTGCTTCGACTGAGAAAAATATTAAATGATGTGCAATAAGGCATAAAAAAACCCAGCACAAGCTGGGTTTTTTTATGCCGATAAAACTTAGTTACCGTATACAGGATGCTTAGCGCAAACTGCTTTAACTTTGGCGCGTACCGCATCAATCACCGACGTATCGCCCATGTTGTCGAGGATGTCGCAAATCCAACCGGCCAATTCACCGCACTCTGCTTCTTTAAAGCCGCGCGTGGTGACTGCTGGAGTACCGATGCGCAGACCTGAGGTAACGAAAGGTGAGCGTGGATCGTTAGGTACGGAGTTTTTGTTCACGGTAATAAAGGCTTCGCCCAATGCAGCATCAGCATCTTTACCGGTGATTTCTTGCTTGATCAGTGACACGAGGAACAGGTGGTTAAAGGTACCGCCTGATACCACATCAAAGCCACGCTCAATAAATACATTGGCCATGGTTTGTGCGTTTTTGATCACTTGTTCTTGGTACGCCTTAAACTCAGGCTGCAATGCTTCTTTAAAGCAAATCGCTTTACCGGCAATCACGTGCTCAAGTGGACCACCTTGAGTACCTGGGAATACCGCTGAGTTAAGCTTTTTCTCAATGGCTTCGTTGGCACGCGCGAGGATCAAACCACCGCGTGGACCGCGTAAGGTTTTGTGCGTAGTGGTGGTCACAACGTCAGCGTAAGGTACGGGGTTAGGATGCACACCCGCAGCAACTAGACCTGCAACGTGTGCC
>CANRHT010000210.1 GCA_947630465.1 uncultured Pseudomonadaceae bacterium | reverse complement strand
CTCAGGTTATTGCTATCCGCACCTGCCTTAACAAGAGCACGCTTAACCGCTTGTGCGCGGCGCTCAGACAGTTGCAGGTTATAGTCTGCAGAACCTGTGCTATCAGTAAAACCTTCGATCAAGACTTTACGGCTTGGGTTGTCACGTAAAAAATCGGCCAAGTTGCGAATATTATTTTGTGCAGCTGGTTTTAATTCGGATTTATCAAGGTCAAACAGCACATCACCAAAGGTGACGAGCGAGCCACGCTCAGTTTGCTTAGCGTTTAGCTTGTCTTTTAAATGCTGAATTTCTGCTTCGCGTGAGTCTAAGCGCGCTTGAGCGCGTTCGCCGGCTTTGTTTTTAAGCTCAGCTTCACCACTTTTTAGGGCAATGGTTTCTTTAGCTAACTCGGCACGCTGAGTGGTTAAGTAAGCTAACTGACTGACGTTGGCTTCTTTCTTACCTTCGCGATAGGCCTTGTCGGCTTTGTCGAGCATTTTAACGGCATCTTTAGTTTCTAAGGGTGCGAGCTTCAATGCATCTGGGCTGTTTTGTAATTGCGTGACATTGGCGCGCGCTTGCTCTAAAGCAGCGTTGGGTTGGTTGGCACAGGCTGTCAGGCCGATGCTTAAAACCAGTAGGCTGGGGATAACAATTAATTTACGCATAGGATATATCCTTAAATTCGATAAAATTTGACGGTTATGGCCGTGCAATTATTGTTTGCGTAAACCTTCGTTGCGTAATTCCTCTACGCTATGCTCGGCGTCGTCGACTGCACGCTGCACTTTAGCCGCTTGCGCTTTGCGCTCAGCGACACGAGCGTCCCATTCTGCTTGTTCGGCTAAGTTTTTAGCTTTTTTGTAGTCTTTTTCGAAATCTGCTTTTTCAGCATCATTCAGTTTTTGGCGTGCGGATTGCATTTCAACCGGTGCAAACTCAGTTGCTCCAGCGGTTTCTGCAGCATTCAGGGCTTGGCTTGCTACGGCCAACTGTGTTGTGGGTGGATCACCAGCACATCCAGCTAACGCCAGCGTGCTGCTGACGGCTAGGGCTGCAAGAAGAGATTTAGGGCTCGTTAAAATAGTTTTTATTTGCATAGCGTTGAGCTCCATGAAGATCTTGTTTTTTTAGCATTTATACAATGCACTTAATTGAAAGCGATCGCTAAAGTCACTGGGTTGCAAGCTCTCAAGAGATGCTTCCTTCAAACGCATGAATATTTTTTAACAATGAGAGAGGCGTTTATGTCTCACATCTTAGACATAGCAGAGATTTTAGAAGTTCAGTATTGATGCAGGGCTAAGAGTATTCTTTGCAAGATGGGGCGCAGCAGATGACGCCTCAGCACACAGCGCGAGCCTGTTTTTGTTATCTGTTAGGCGCAAGCTGTGTGGAGGCGACGTGGTATTTTTTGGCGGTGTTTATTTGCAGTGGTACTTTTTTTAGGCTGTATTGCAGTGGCTGTTACTCGTAATTTTCTAAGCGCTCACGATCGAGGATGCAAATTAAGCGGCCATTGATATGAATAATACCTTCATCACTTAAGTGGTGAATAATCCGCGAAAACGTTTCTGGCTGGATGGATAAGTGCCCAGCAATTAAACGCTTGGCAATCGGTAATTCAAAACTGGGTGTGTTGCAGCTGCTACAGGAGCCGAGGGCTTGCGATAAAATATAACGAATCACGCGGTGGGTTGCGTTTTTCAGCGATAGAATTTCAATCTCGTTGATACGCTGATGCATGCTGTTAGACAGCAAGGTGGTCAGCGCTATAGCTGTTTCTGGATTTTCCCGGAGTAGGCGAATATAGGTGGCATTGGGTAGCCATAACAACTGCGTGGGTTGTACCGTTTGTGCGCTTGCTGCGTAGTTGCCGGTGTCGATAAAGATCATGGCTTCAGCGCAGGTGTTGCGCTCACCGATTACATTAAAGACTTTTTCTTGACCGTCATGGGTCAAGCGGTAGATCTTAACGCTGCCTGAAATAATAAAGCCAAAATGCTTACAAGGCTCATCTTGGCGAAACAGGTGTGCGCCTTTTTCTAAGTTCAAGAGCTGACTGTCTTCGAGTAGCTGGGTCAGCTGGGCGTCAGTTAATGCCTTAAATAGCGGGTGTTCACGTAAGATTTTTTGATATAGCTGATGCGGTTCCAATTGTATGCTCCACCAGTTTAAAAGAGTGGTCGGCTGTTGTTCTAACCGTTAGGCAATAATCCTAGCACATATGGGTACCGCTATTATTTTTGCGTACTGGGCTGCCAATCACAAAAACAACCGACGGCCAGTGTATTCGCTGCGGCAACGGTGCGGTTTTCGAGCAGGGCGTCGAGTACGGGTTCAATAAAACTGTTGCTGGAGTTGCAGACTGCGCCTTCGCTATAGGGACCAAAGTAGGCTAAATAGCCGGTACGATCCCAGATTGCTACGGCTGGGCTGGCGGGCAAATCTTCAGCGCCCGGTAAGCTGGTTAAATGGCGCATCGCACTTAATGCTTTGGGCAACTGGCCGCTGCTGCCGGGCTTTTGTAGATGATAAAACTCAACTTGATCGTCATAGCGTTCGAGCATTTCCACCAAGTGCTGTTGATTGCCAACATTACAGGGGCAGGCGGGATCCCAGAAATGCACAAAACGTATTTTGCCGGCACCAGCTAACGCGTCAGGCAGGCGCAGTTGCTGGCCGCTAAACACGGCAGTCGTTTCACTAAAAGGACGGATAAAACGTGATTTGTACCACCATAGACCGGTCAGCATAGAGCCGATCCATAAAATCAGAGTGATACCAATCAGTGTTTTTTTCAAAATAGGTTTTCTCATAAATGCCTTGAGCCGCAAGTGATGTAGAGTGCCATGAGTGACGGCAAATCTATATGTGCAAAATGTCGCAGTGACGCTAAATCGAGAGTGTAAATGGATGAACAAGTTTGATCTGCACAGCCTCAGTGAGGTTTTACCAGTGCTTGACCTGCACAGTGTTGATCCAGCGCTAGCAAAACTGTGGCGTGCCTTTTATAAGATTGATTTTTCTCTACGCGATCCATGGCTACGCTTGTCACAGACCTAACGCAGCGTGCTTGGAAGATTAGTGGTGTTGGCAGTGATAGTGGTTTTTGAACGAGTAGCGGTAGTAGATTAATGTCTCTGCGAGGAGCGTAGCGACGTGGCAGTCCACTGTTGCAGAACCTTGCTATGTCTGCAGCAC
>CANRHT010000209.1 GCA_947630465.1 uncultured Pseudomonadaceae bacterium | reverse complement strand
TTTGCTGAATCCATGCGGCACTCATGCCCACTGATGCACCAAGTAAACGCATTTGGCTGGAGCACGCCGAAAGGAAGCTGGTGGTTTGCTCCCAGCTGCTTTGCATGCGCTGAGTGGCGTTGAAGCTTTTAATGGTTTCATTGGCGGCGAGGCTTTCAATTAAGCCTGAGTTACGCTGGGCACTGGCTTGGCCGATGGCTTCCGACATCACTTGCATTTTTGATTGCACTGACAAGGCGTACAGAATAATCAAGACCGCGCCAACCAAAACGGGGATCACCATCACCCAAGAAATCATGCCAATAATCAGCACAAACAATAAGAAAAATGGTAGATCAATCAGCGCGGTAATGGTCATTGAGCCAATAAAGCTGCGTACGCTTTCAAAGGACTGCACGTTCGACGCAAATGAACCAATTGAGGCCGGCGCATGCTTAAGGCGCCCGCCTAAAATACGCTCCATCACATAGGCGGAGAGCTGTAAATCGGCGCGATTAGCGGCCAATTCAACAAACCAACTGCGCAGTAACTTGAGCAGTAAATCGGCACAAATAATAATGCCAACACCCAGCGCCAGCACCCATAAGGTATCGAGCGCTTTATTGGGCACCACGCGGTCATAGACGTTCATGACAAACAGTGGCATGGCCAAGGCAAACAGGTTGATAAAAATAGCCGCAATTAAGACATCGCGGTACACGCGGCGGTTTTGTAACACCACGCTCCAAAACCAGTGCCCTTGACGCACGGTGGCGGCGCTCGGTTGTGCACTGGGTTCGGGTTTAAAATCCGCGCGGCTGTAAATAGCAACGCCGGTATAAGCCTCGACAAGCTCTGCCAGCGCCAGCTCAGTCGATTGCATGGATAATTCAGGAAACACCACAACGGCACGCTGAGTGTCGGTGTTGAGTGTTTGTAAAATGCAGGCCTTGTTGTCTTTTAACAACAAAACACAAGGTAACAGTAGCGTATTGATTTTTGCCAATGGCTGCTGTTGTAAATGGCTCGTCAAGCCAATACGCGCCACAGCACGAGAAAATAATGACGGCGTCAAAGCACCGTTCACTAAAGGTAGGCCTTCAGTTATTGCCGCGTAGGTGGTGGTTACACCATGGCTTTTGGCTAGCCATAAAATGCACGCACTTAAAGGGTCTTGAGTGATGTGGTTCATTAAAGTTCTCAGAGTAAAACCTGTGCAGGCCTGCTCTATGCAAGCCTGCACGAGTTAAGTACAGCGATCAGTCACGTTTTACAGTTAAGGTCACACGGCGATTTTCCGCACGGCCTTGCGCTGTATTGTTACTGGCCACAGGCTGAGTGGATGCCACGCCCTGTGCAGAAACAATGGCGCTGTTCACGCCGTTAGCAATCAAGAAATCACGCACAGCAATGGCGCGATCCAGTGACAGCTTGCGGTTAAGAGCTTCGGAACCGGTGTTATCGGTATGACCTACAATCTGTACCTCACGCAGCTTGCCGTTGTTTTTAACCATTTCGACAAAACGCGTTAGGCTGGCAATTGCACCACTTTTAATCGCCGCAGAGCCGGTATCAAAGAGTGTGTCACCGCTTAAATCCATCACCTGCACCGGTGATGTGCTGTTGAAGTAACGGTTTACATCCCAGTTTGTTGTGCCATAGGTTGAGCAATACTCACGTGCATCATCCACACGTGAGTCCGCATTGATATCACTCAGCGTGGGGATTTCATCAGCCGATACTGACAGCGTATTAAGCAACTGCCCCATGCTTTGCAAGGTGCGAGCATTGGCAGCAATCAGGTCATAATGACCATGGGCATAAGCGCGCTGCGCTTGGAAGGCTTCGTTTTCTGAGTCCAATACGTCAAGCAATGAACGGCGACCAATATCAAACTGCTCGCGGTACGCATTCACCACTTTGACTGAGCCATCACGGTGACTTTTCAGCGCGTTTTGCTTGATAGTTAAGTTGCCAATATCGCTGTGGGCAATGGATGCGGTTTGGCGCAGATCCACACAGGCTTTATCGCGTAAATCTTCTGCCTGGTTGATACGCTGGTACGCCGCACGTTCCGCTGCACGGTCACTGCCACCACGATAGAGGTTATATTTAACGCGGATTTCTACGATGCTTTCATCACCGTAACGGCTGCCACGCGATGAACTGTCGATATCACGGCGATCAAAACCATTGTTGTTTTTGTAGGCACCATGACTGGCACCAAACTCAAAGGTTGGATAGCGGTGTGATTTGGCTTCTTTAAGCGCTGACTGGGTTACATCAATGTTTTCAAAAGCCGCATGCAGGCTTGGGTTATTGGCATAACCGGTGTCCAGCACAGTTTGAATATCGCCCGGCGCGGTAAATTGTCCTGTGGCAACCTCAGCCATCTCTTCCGCCGGTAAGCGACCGACTAAACGCTGAAAGCGCGCACCCACTGTTTGCAAGTTGGCAATTTCAGTCAGCAGGTTGGACTCAGCCAATGAAAAACGACCGTTAATCTGCAGTAAGTCAGCGTTATTGCTCACGCCGCGCTCAGCACGCTGGCCGATTTGCTCTTGCACGCGACGGTGGTTGTCTAAGTTAACCTGCGCTAAGCGCACCATTTCACGGTAGCGCAGCACATCTAAATAAGCGGCTGTGACTTCGAGTGATTTGGTTTCGGCCTCATCGATCAACTCGTAGTAACGCATACGACTGGTGTGCTCAGCTTTAGCAACTTTATTGCGCACACGAAAACCATCAAATAAAATCTGCGTCAGTGAGATTTCAGCGTAGTTGCGTGAGTACCAACTGCGATTATTTTCATCTAGGCCCGAACCACGGCTGTCATGTTGACGCTTAGCCTGACCTAAAGAGCCGTTGGCATCCACGCTGGGTAAGTAGCCACCAAAAGCTTCGCGGCGGTCGAAGGTTGCAGCATTAAAAGCGTGTAATTTAGCTTGGATTTCTGGTTGATAATCCATGGCTTCTTTAACAGCAGCGGCTAACGTGTCCTGCTCTGCTTGTGCGCTCATCGTTACCACGCCAAAGCAGATAGCTAATGCTATTTTCTTAAGAGGTGAAGTCGGTTGCATACATTTCCCTAGCTTGATCAAACAACGCTCTAGATGAGCGGATTTATAGTTAACAGTCTGCTTACACAGGCTGCTCAATGCGTACTTGCCAAAGCCCTAAAGCTTTGCAACTCAAAGGGTTACTTTTATGTCTTATGGAT
>CANRHT010000208.1 GCA_947630465.1 uncultured Pseudomonadaceae bacterium | reverse complement strand
CATTAAAAGGTGATAACGCAGCACCCATATTACGCAGCGGCACAACACGGCAACGGGCGATAAAGGCTGCAGGACCAAAATCTTTGGTGTACACCACACCGTGATAGGACACATCCGGCGTATTGAGCAGTGGGAAGCGATCCGCATGCTCGGCCCAAGGGAATTTACCTGAGTCAATAATAGCGCCAGCAATGGTCGTACCGTGACCGCCCATATATTTAGTCAGTGCTTGAATGACAATATCCGCACCGTGCTCAATCGGACGGCATAAAGCAGGACTTGGCACTGTGTTATCGACGATTAAAGGCACGCCATGACGGTGCGCAATATCAGCCAAGGCTTGGATATCGACAACGTTACCCGCTGGGTTACCGATACTTTCACAGAATACGGCTTTAGTTTTGCTATCAATCAGCGCTTCGAGAGCGGCTAAGTTATTGTAGGGTCCAAAGCGTACTTCTAACCCTTGGCGCGGCAGCGTGTGCGCAAACAGGTTATAGGTGCCGCCATACAAGGAGGCTACCGACACAATATTATCGCCCACTTCAGCAATGGTCTGGATCGCTGCGGTAATCGCCGCCATACCCGACGCCATCGCTAAAGCGGCCACACCGCCCTCAAGCGCTGCGACACGTTTTTCTAAAATATCGTTGGTGGGGTTGGTGATACGCGTATAAATATTGCCTGGCACTTTCAGGTCAAATAAATCAGCGCCGTGCTGAGTATCATCAAAGGTATATGACGTGGTTTGATAAATCGGCACAGCGGCAGATTTGGTCGTAGGGTCTGATTTGTAACCCACGTGCAGTGCAATCGTTTCTGGTTTCATCACTATTACTCAAAGATAAGGTTAAAATGTGCTGCAAAGCATGCCCAGCCAATAGACCAGGGTCAAGCGTCACACCGCGCGACATCTCTACAAGGCTGCTGGTATAGAATCCACCTACATACGACGCAACCTTCGAGAACTCGCATGACTTGGCGCTATCTTATCAAGCAATTGGCTTTTCCACCCAGCAGCTTGCTGCTATTACTGCTCATTGCTTTTGTACTGCGCAAACGCTGGCCAAAAACTGCATTGGTCAGCTTTATGATCAGCATTGGCGGCCTTTATCTCATCAGCCTGCCCATCACTGTTGAATATGTCGCGCGCGCACTGGAAACAGAAACAGTGCTGCCGTCCGAGCAATGGCCAGATTTAGAGCAACGCGCAGAGGCTATTGTAATTCTCGGCGGTGGCCGCGAGAGCAATGACCCCGCATGGCAAACCGATCAACCCTCACTGATGGCGATGCAGCGCATTCGTTATGGCGCACGTTTAGCGAAAGCGTCGAATTTACCTATTTTAGTCACAGGCGGACTGCACTTTGGTCAGCCGCCCAGCGAAGCACAGATTATGGCCGACAGCCTGCAGCAAGACTTTGCCGTCACAGCGCGCTGGCTGGAAGGCGACAGCCGCACCACTTGGGAAAATGCTGAATTCAGCGCCAAAATTCTGCAGGCGCAAGGTATTAAACGTGTCGTGCTGGTCACTAATGCTTGGCATATGCCGCGCTCACGCTGGAGTTTTGAGCAGTTTGGTTTTGCAGTGATCAGCGCGCCCGTCGGTTTTTTAAGCGGTGCTAACGGCCGCCCGTTTAATGGCTGGCTACCGGAGAGCAAAGCGATGTGGCATAACACAGCATTACTCAACGAGGCGATTGGCGCGGTGTTATACCGCTTAACTTATAAGGCCAAAGCGCAGAGACCTTAACGCCGCAATCCGCGCTCATGGTTAGATAAACAGTCCTTTTACGCCTTTGCATCAGATGCTACGCCGCACCAAACAATCACTGCCTCAGCAGCATGCATTAACAGTTTCACTAAAAAGCATCTATTGATCTACATCAATAAAACATCACTTATACTTTTGACTGAGCAGTCAAATAAATGTTTGTCTGCTAGTTTCATAGACAGGGTATGTGTGTTTACCTGATTGCTGTAACTGCATCCCCGCCCATTGCCATTGTCTTGTTGGCTTGTTTTTTTGATTTACTGACGGCTGCTCGTTAGCCCACTTCTTATTATAAAAACAACAGCTGTAATCATGCCTAAGCATGAGAGGAGATGATCACGATGAATATTAATCGTCGGGAGTTTTTCAAATTCTGCGGCGTGGGGTTAGCAACATCAAGCCTCGCAGCACTCGGTATGGCACCGCAACCGTCATACGCTGAGTCTATTCGCCACTTCAAATTAGCCAACACCAAAGAAACGCGCAACACCTGCCCCTACTGCTCAGTGGGCTGCGGTCTGATTATGTACAGCCGTGGTAGCGGCGGTAAAAACGTCAGCCAAGAAATTTTCCACATCGAAGGTGACGCTGATCACCCGGTCAACCGTGGCACCTTGTGTCCAAAGGGCGCAGGCCTGATTGACTTTATTCGCAGCCCTAACCGCCTGCAGTATCCGCAAGTACGCGAAGCGGGTAGCAACGAGTGGAAACGTCTGAGCTGGGATGATGCTCTGACGCGCATTGCGCGCTTAATGAAAGATGATCGCGATGCCAACTTCGTCGAAAAAAACGACGCTGGACAAACTGTTAACCGCTGGTTGACCACAGGTTTTCTGGCCGCATCAGCAGCGTCCAGTGAAGCCGGCTATATGACCCACAAAGTGGTACGTTCGCTGGGTATTCTGGGTTTCGATAACCAAGCACGCGTTTGACACGGTCCGACGGTGGCAGGTCTTGCCCCGACGTTTGGCCGTGGAGCCATGACAAATCACTGGAGCGACATCAAAAACGCCAACTTGGTGTTAGTGATGGGCGGCAATGCCGCAGAAGCGCACCCGTGTGGTTTTAAGTGGGTCACTGAAGCCAAAGCGCATAACCAAGCCAAGCTATTGGTGGTTGACCCGCGCTTTACTCGTACTGCCTCCTTGGCCGATGTCTACGCGCCGATTCGTACCGGCACGGATATCGCTTTCTTGGGCGGCTTGATTCGCTATTTACTAGAAACCGATCAAATTCAGCACGAGTACGTGCGCAATTACACCGACATGCCTTTTATCGTCAAACAAGGCTTTGGCTTTGAAGACGGTTTATTCAACGGCTACGACGCCGCTTCACGCAGCTATCCCGACAAGAGCGAGTGGGACTACGAGCTCGACGAAAATGGCCACGCTAAGGTCGATATGACCTTGCAGCATCCAAACTGTGTCTATCAACTGCTGAAAAAGCACTACAG
>CANRHT010000207.1 GCA_947630465.1 uncultured Pseudomonadaceae bacterium | reverse complement strand
AGCACCTGATGCTTGGCTAACGCTTGTTTAATGTCTTCGCGGCGCTCGGCAATGGGTAAGCTGTCATCGTAATGAATTTGCGGGATGCTTAAACGACGGTTCTCCACCTGCTGGCAGGACCTATCCAAATCCTGCTGCCACTGGGCTAAAGCCTGTTCATGCGCAGGCTTTTTGCGTAAGGCTAATAAACGCTGACGCAAGCGGTACTGATCAGCACTCATGGCGTGTTTAATTTGCGCAAGCAGTGTCTTGGGGTTTGCAGATAGGCTCATTGCGGACTAATACATAACAAAATACAGAGTTGGGCATTGTCGCAGATTTACCGGCGCGCTGCAGGCCAATTACTGTGCGGCTCCCGCCTATCGCTGCTGATAACTTGTATACTGCAAGGCATCTAATTTGCTGATCGGCTGGTCTGCCTAGCGGGTTGACCAGCGCTTTATAAGGACCGCACCCCATGCTTATGGTTATCTCGCCAGCAAAAACGCTGGATTACACCAGTCCCTTAGCGACTGAAGACTTTACCCAACCGCGCTTTCTTGACCAGTCCAGTCAATTAATTGAAATACTGCGCCAGCTCAGCCCCAACGAACTGGCTGATTTAATGAAGTTATCTGACAAGTTAGCGGGTTTAAATGTGGCGCGCTTTACCGAGTGGCAGCCCGATTTTAATTTAGACAATGCCAGACAAGCCATTTTGGCTTTTAAGGGTGATGTCTATACCGGCCTAGACGCTGAAAGCTTAAGTGCTGAAGATTTTCAATACGCGCAACAACACCTGCGGATTTTATCGGGCCTCTACGGGGTCTTACGTCCATTGGACTTAATGCAACCTTACCGTTTAGAAATGGGTACCAAACTCGACAACGCCGCCGGCCGCAATCTTTATGAATTCTGGGGTGAGCAGATCACTGAGTCACTCAATCAGTGCTTAGTTGAACACAACACCGACGTACTGCTGAATTTAGCTTCCAATGAGTACTTTAAAGCAGTTAAGCCTAAGCAGTTGAAAGCAACCTTGATCAACGTTGACTTTAAAGACTTAAAAAACGGCCAATACAAAATCATTAGCTTTTACGCAAAAAAAGCGCGCGGCATGATGGCGCGTTATGTGATTGAACACAAAATTGATTCAGTCGCCGCGCTGCGCAACTTTAACACCCAAGGCTATTACTACAGCGCCGAGCAATCCAAGCCTGAGCATTTAGTGTTTTTACGCGACCAACCTGAGGATTAACCTGATGCTGCCACCTGTTTTAATTCCGCTGACGTGGCTGGGTTTATTGCTGCGTTATCCCAAGCGCACACTGATGATCGGCGTTCCGCTCTTAGCGATACTGGGCAGTATTGCCGGTTGGCTGATTTTGGATAACCGTCATACCCAGCAATTGCTCGACCATCTGGATATTCAAATCAGTTATGCGCCCAGCGAATGCTCAGCCGATGCGCCTTTGAGTGTGCATTTACGTAACAATACCGACAAATCCTTGAAGGATTTACAGTGGCGCATTGCCGCGTATCGCCCAGGCGAGAATATCAATCTCGTCGAAACCCTATTCACCGAAGCGCGTTATAGCAGCGCCAGCCCTTTAGTGGCCGGAGCGCAATGGCACACTTGTCTGCCTTTACCCAGCCTACGTGCGGGCTACCGTGCCAGCACAGTGGAGTTTCGCATTGAGCGTCGCCAAGGTCATTTTGTTCGATAAATAGCGGACCTGCTGCAGTTAACTGTGGCAGATTGCCGCCTGCTTGGTTACTATCGGTGACACTGCAGGTGTGAGTGACAGCATGTATATTTATCGTTTAGTACTTATTTTAGTTGTGGGTATTTACCTCTTTTCGCCAGCCATTATGGAGTGGTGGACAGCTGCAGGTAGCGTTTGGTATCGCCCGTATTTATTGTGGCTGATCTTAATTGCAGTCACTTTTATAATGCAGGACAAGCGTGATGCAGATAAGTTTTAGCCTCAGCCAGCTGATTTTAATCAGCACAACCTATTTACTGACCTTGTTTGGTGTCGCTTGGGCGACTGAGCAGGGCTGGGTGCCGCGCGCTATCGTACGCCACCCGCTGACCTATATTTTATCCTTAGGCGTGTATGCCAGTGCTTGGGCGTTTTTTGGCTCAGTGGGCTTGGCTTATAAATATGGCTATGGCTTTTTAGCCATTTATTTAGGCTTATCAGGGGCTTTTTTATTAGCACCGGTACTGCTCTACCCAATTTTGCGCCTGACCCGCACACACCAACTGTCATCACTGGCAGACTTATTAGCCTTTCGCTTTCGCAGTAATTGGGCGGGCGCTATTACCACTATTGGTATGTTGCTGGGTGCGCTGCCATTGTTGGCATTACAAATCCAAGCGGTGGCTGACACCATTGGCATTTTGACTCAGCAGCCGATTCAAAACCGTGTGGCACTGGCTTTTTGCATCTTAATCACGCTTTTTTCGATTTTATTTGGTGCGCGCCATACCGCTAACCGTGAGAAGCACGAAGGCTTAGTCTTTGCCATTGCCTTTGAGTCACTGGTTAAGTTGGTGGCGCTATTGGTCATTGGTGGCTATGCACTCTTTGTCGTATTCAACGGCCCCAGCGATCTTGATCTATGGTTACAAGACAACAAAGAAATACTTAGCAGCCTACAAATGCCACTGCAAGAAGGTCCTTGGCGGACGCTACTGCTGCTGTTTTTCGCTTCAGCCATTGTCATGCCGCATATGTATCACATGGTTTTCACGGAAAACCTCAACCCGCGCGCCATGGTCAGCGCCAGCTGGGGGGTGCCTTTATTTCTTCTGTTAATGAGTCTGCCGATTTTGCCGATTTTGTGGGCGGGTTTAAAACTGGGTGCGCCCACCTCGCCTGAGTATTTCACCTTAGGTGTAGGCTTGGCCGTCAATAACGAGCGTTTAGCCTTACTCGCCTTTATGGGTGGTTTATCCGCCGCCAGCGGAGTGATTATCGTCATGACCTTAGCCATGTCCGGCATGGTGCTCAATCATCTGGTCTTACCTTTTTATCAGCCACCGGCTGAAGGCAATATCTATCGTTGGCTCAAGTGGACACGACGCTCGTTAATTTTTGCGATTATTTTAGCTGGTTACAGTTTTTACCTATTGTTGCGCTCAGAGCAAGGCCTGAACAATCTTGGTTTAATTGCTTTTGTGGTTACTTTGCAGTTTTTACCCGCAGTGTTATCCGTGCTGTACTGGCCCAAAGCCAATCGCTA
>CANRHT010000206.1 GCA_947630465.1 uncultured Pseudomonadaceae bacterium | reverse complement strand
GCAGCGACTGTGGCAACGCCGCTAGAACGCTCGTTGGGCAGTATTGCTGGGATCAGTCAAATGAGCAGTCGCAGCGGTCAGGGCAGTACGCGGATTATGATCCAGTTTGATCTGGGCCATGATATTAATGCAGCCGCGCGCGAGGTGCAGGCCGCGATTAATGCAGCGCATGAGTTGCTGCCCAGCGGTATGCGCAGTATGCCGACTTATCGCAAAGTGAATCCCACACAAGCACCCATTATGGTGTTGGCATTGACCAGTGAAGTGTTAGAAAAAGGCCAAATGTATGACTTGGCTGACAGCATCGTGGCGCAAAAACTCTCGCAAGTGCAGGGCGTGGGTGATGTGCAAATTGGTGGCAGCTCGCTGCCGGCAGTACGGGTGGAGTTGGAGCCACGCAGGCTTGAACAGTACGGTATAGCTTTGGATGATGTGCGCCAGACCATCGCCAATGCCAATCAGCAAAAACCCAAAGGTCAGCTGGAACAGGGCAATCGCCACTGGCAAATTCAGGGCAATGATCAACTGCATAAGGCAGAAGAGTATGCGCCGCTGATCATCCGTTATTACGATGGCGCAGCGTTGCGCTTACGTGATGTGGCCACGGTCAGTGACAGTGTGGAAAACCGCTATAACAGTGGTTTTTTCAACGATGAAGATGCGGTGTTGTTGGTGATCAACCGTCAAGCCAGCGCCAATATCATTGCTACCATTGAAGCTATTCAAGCCGAATTACCCGCGTTGCAGGCGGTATTGCCGGCCAGTGCCAAGCTGGAAGTGGCGATGGATCGTTCTTCAGTGATTCGCGCCACTTTGCAGGAGGCGCAGCGCTCATTGTTGATTGCGACTGCTTTAGTCATTGCGGTAGTGATGCTGTTTTTAGGGCATTGGCGTGCCGCGGTGATTCCCGCGCTGGCGGTGCCAGTGTCGCTGATCGGCAGTTTTGCCGCTATGTATATGTTGGACTTTTCCCTGAATAACCTGTCGCTGATGGCGCTGATTATTGCCACAGGATTGGTGGTGGATGATGCCATTGTAGTGTTGGAAAATATTGCTCGGCATATCAATAACGGCAAAAAACCGCTGCAGGCGGCGATTGATGGTTCGCGCGAAGTAGGTTTTACCTTGCTGTCGATGAACCTGTCGTTGGTGGTGGTGTTTGTTTCGATCTTGTTTATGGGCGGCTTGATTGAACGCTTATTTAGGGAGTTCTCCATTACCCTAACCGTGGCGATTTTAATTTCGTTACTGGTGTCTTTAACCTTAACGCCGATGCTCTGCGCACGCTGGCTACGACCGAGCGTTGCCGATGAGCAGAAAAAAACCAACCTCATTCAACGCTTTGGTTTACGGGTTGCCGCCGGTTATCAGCGCTCATTGGCTTGGACCTTAAATTATCAACGCTGGATGTTATTGGGCTTGTTGCTGACCATTGGCGCGAATGTTTGGTTATTTATTGCCGTGCCGAAAACCTTTATGCCGCAACAAGATACTGGGCAGTTGATGGGATTTATTCGCAGCGATGATGGTTTGTCCTATCACACCATGCAGCCTAAAATGGAAGTCTATCGACAAACCTTGCTCAAAGATAAAGACGTGCAAACGGTGGCAGGCTTTATCAGTGGCGGTAGCAATGCCTTTTTAATCGTACGACTCAAGCCCATTGCAGAGCGTAAAAATTCGGCGCAAGAAATTGTTGATCGTTTGCGTGGCCAGATTCCTCCAGTGGCTGGGTCGCGGCTGTTCTTAAGGCCTGAGCAAGATCTCAACGTAGGTGGGCGTGAAGGCGCCAGTACCCAGCATGAGTATGCTTTGCTCGCCAGTGAAATTGAAGATTTACGCATTTGGCAGCCGAAAGTACGCGACGCGCTAAAAAAACTACCTGAGTTGACCGATATCGACAGTAAAGAGGGACGCGGTGCACAGCAGGTGACTTTAGAAGTGGATCGCGCTACCGCTGCGCGACTGGGTGTGGATATGGCGATGGTCACTTCGCTGCACAATAACGCCTTCAGTCAGCGTCAAGTATCGACCATTTATGAGAGCCTCAATCAATACAGTGTGGTGCTGGAAATTGATCCGCGTTTCGTCGGTTCGCCCGAAGTATTGGAGCAGATGCAAGTGATTGGTGCCAATGGCGAGCGGATTGCTTTGTCTGCCTTTACGCGTTGGGAGTCAAGTTTGCAGCAAGAGCGCGTGCAGCATGATGGGCAGTTTGCCGTGGAGAGTATTGGTTTTGCTTTGGCGCCCGGCGTGAGCTTAGAGCAAGCTAATCAAGCCATTGAAAAGGCTATGGCGAAGATTAATTTGCCCAATGAAGTGCAAGGGCGTTTAGGCGGTACCGCTGGAGTTTTCCAGCAAAGCCAAGGTGCGCAAGGCTTAATGTTGTTGGCTTCGATTGCTATTGTGTATTTGGTTTTGGGTATTTTGTATGAAAGCTATATTCATCCACTGACCATTCTCTCGACTTTGCCCTCGGCCGGTGTTGGGGCTTTATTGGCGATTCAGTTGACCGGTGGTGAATTCAGTTTAATTTCACTGCTGGGGTTGTTTTTGCTAATTGGTGTGGTGAAAAAGAACGCCATCCTGATGATCGACTTGGCTTTGCAGTTACAGCGCGAGATGAAAATGAGCGCTGAGCAAGCGATTCAGCAGGCCTGTGCGCAGCGTTTTCGCCCGATTATGATGACCACTATGGCGGCTATTCTCGGTGCTGTACCACTCTTGATCAGTAGTGCTGAAGGTTCAGAGGCGCGTCAGCCGCTGGGTCTGGCGATTGTTGGCGGCTTACTGCTTAGCCAACTCTTAACCTTGTACAGCACGCCTGCTGTGTATTTGTTTTTTGATCGTTTAAGCGCCCGTGTTCGGCGTAAAAAAACGCCAACCTCGATGGAAGTAGCCCATGAAACCGATCGTTAAGCTCTGTGTATTTGCTCTTGCCAGCGTGGTGTTAAGTGGCTGTGTGCTGGGTCCTGATTATCAGCGTCCAGACAGCAGCGTGCCGGTTGAGTTTCGTCATACGCCGGGCTGGAAAGTGGCGCAGCCTTCCGAGTTATCGAGCTCGGTATCCTGGTGGTCACTGTATCAAGATGCAAGCTTGGCTGATTTGCTCAAGCAGTTAGAGACTTCGAACCAAAACCTGCGTGCGGCAGAAGCAGCGTGGCGTGAGGCGCGGGCGCTGGTAGGCGGTAGTCGTTCTGCCTTATATCCAAAGGCTACAGGCCAAGTGGGTACGTCGCGCACTGGTAATGATCAAGGCGTTAATAAAAG
>CANRHT010000205.1 GCA_947630465.1 uncultured Pseudomonadaceae bacterium | reverse complement strand
CCTAGTATGCCGCAAACCTAACTTGTTAGGCGTGCGGCATTGTTAACAAATTTTTCTTAGGCGCTATCAACGCTGTTTTGCGAAGCACTTTGCCCTATAATCGAGCCTTTTATGCAGGCCTGCCTGCTCTATTAACTGACCTAGGTAACCTGATGGATAGCATAAGCACGCGTATCGCCACAGAGTTGGGTGTTCGCCCACAACAAGTATCTGCCACCATTGCATTGCTTGATGAAGGTTCCACTGTGCCGTTTATTGCACGCTACCGTAAGGAAATCACCGGCAGTTTAGACGATACCCAACTGCGCACTCTGGAAGAGCGCTTACGCTACCTGCGTGAGTTGGATGAGCGCCGTATTTCCATCTTGGCCTCGATTGACGAGCAAGGCAAACTCACGCCTGAGTTGCAGCACGCCATTCAATTAGCCGATACCAAAACCCGCTTAGAAGACCTGTACTTACCCTATAAAAAGAAGCGCCGCACCAAAGGCCAAATTGCCTTAGAAGCGGGTTTAGGTGAATTGGCTGACCTACTGTTTAATCAGCCAGAGCACAATCCACAGCTCGAAGCCGCACGTTTTATTGCTGCTGATCAGGGGTTTGCCGACGAAAAAGCTGTTTTAGAAGGCGCTAAATATATTCTGATGGAGCGCTTTGCTGAAGACGCCACCTTACTCGAACGCCTGCGCACGATGCTGCAACAGGATGCGCTGTTCAGTTCTCGCCTGATAAAAGGCAAAGAGCAGGACGCCGCCAAATTCAGCGACTATTTTGAACATGATGAGCCCTTTAAAAAAGTCCCTTCACATCGCGCCTTAGCGGTGTTTCGTGGACGCAATGAAGGTTTTCTCAGCGCCAGCTTACGTTTAGGTGATGACACGCCCGGCAGTATGCACCCCTGTGAAGTGGTGATTGCCGAGCATTTTAACATCCACAATCAAGGCCGTGCCGCCGATACTTGGTTGGCAGAAGTGGTGCGTTGGACCTGGCGAGTGAAGTTATCCAGCCATTTAGAAACCGACTTATTTGGTCAATTGCGTGAAGCGGCGGAAACCGAAGCCATTCATGTCTTCGCCCGTAATCTACACGATTTATTACTGGCGGCACCCGCCGGCCCGCGCTGCACTTTAGGGATTGACCCGGGTTTGCGTACGGGTTGTAAAATTGCCGTAGTGGATGCCACAGGTAAAGTGCTGGACACCACCACCGTGTACCCGCATGTGCCACACAATAAATGGGACGCGACCTTGGTAACTCTGGCGCAACTGTGCAAACAGCATCAAGTGCAGTTGATTGCCATCGGTAATGGTACCGGCAGCCGTGAGTCGGATCGTTTAGCCATTGAGTTGGTCAAGCTATTGCCCGAGCTGCGCATGAGTAAAGTCATGGTCAGCGAAGCCGGTGCATCGGTGTATTCAGCCTCAGAATTAGCCGCATTGGAGTTTCCTGATTTGGATGTGTCGCTGCGTGGTGCGGTCTCCATTGCGCGCCGCCTGCAAGATCCATTGGCCGAACTGGTAAAAATCGATCCCAAGGCAATTGGTGTCGGTCAATACCAGCATGATGTATCGCAAACTCAGTTAGCCCGTTCACTGGATGCCGTCGTAGAAGACTGTGTAAACGCCGTCGGGGTCGATGTGAACACCGCATCTTATGCGCTGCTGGCACGCATCTCAGGCTTAAATGCCACCTTGGCCAAAAACATCGTCACCTACCGCGATGAGCATGGTGCTTTTATCAGCCGCGCTGCTTTGAAAAAAGTCCCACGTTTAGGTGAAAAAACCTTTGAGCAAGCCGCTGGATTCTTGCGCGTGATGAACGGCAAGAATCCACTGGACGCCTCTGCCGTACACCCAGAAACCTATGCTTTGGTCACACGTATTGCTCAAGACACCCAACGTGATATCCGCTCATTAATTGGCGACTCTGCATTTTTAAAGCAGCTCGACCCTAAGCGCTTCACCGATGAAACCTATGGCCTGCCGACCGTCACTGATATTTTGCAAGAGCTGGATAAACCCGCACGTGATCCACGTCCTGAGTTTAAAACAGCGGCCTTCCAAGACGGCGTAGAAAGCATCAAAGACTTAGAGTTGGGTATGGTTTTAGAAGGCGTGATTACCAATGTGACCAACTTTGGTGCCTTTGTTGATATTGGCGTGCACCAAGATGGCTTAGTGCATATTTCGGCCTTGTCAGACAATTTTGTCAAAGACCCTTACCAAGTGGTCAAGGCTGGCGATATTGTTAAAGTCAAAGTTATGGAAGTGGATATTCCCAGGGCGCGTATTGCTTTATCCATGCGCATGAACGATACCCCAGGCGAGAAATCCGCTCCTGCCGCACGTCAACCGCAAGCGCGCAATAACGCCCGCAGCGAACGTCATACAGCGCAAGATAAGCCCGCACCCAATAATGGTGCGATGGCCGCCTTATTCGCCAATGCCCGCAACCTAAAGAAAAAGTAACCTGCAGGTGCGTATTTTTATAGCAGCAGGGCGTATCCTATGGCGAAATTCGTTAAACGCCCTTGCAGTTAGCCTGCACCGCCCCCATATTGCCGTCATGCCCTATTGAGGAATTTCCCTTGAGCCACACATATTCTCGTCGCCTGGCGCTGTTTAGCCAGCCCGAAGCTTTAGCACAGCTCAAGCAATGCCGTCACGGTATTGAGCGTGAAAGCTTACGCGTAGAGCGCACCGGTCGCTTAGCGATGACGCTGCATCCGCACGCATTGGGTTCTGCTCTGACTCACGGCAGTATCACCACCGACTACTCGGAAGCTTTGCTCGAATTTATCACGCAAGCCCATACTGATTCAGCGCAAACGCTGGCTGAGCTTGAGGATATTCACCGCTTTACTGTCGCCAATCTGGGGCAAGAGCTGCTGTGGAGCCCGTCAATGCCCGGGCATCTACCTAAAGAAGAGCTGATCCCGATTGCCCAGTACGGTGACTCCAATGTCGGTCAGCTTAAATACGTTTATCGTAAAGGCTTAGCGGCACGTTACGGCAAAACCATGCAGTGCATTGCTGGGATTCACTATAACTTTTCGTTACCTGACTCGATCTGGATTTTACTGCGCGAAGCAGAAAATGACCCACGTTCAGAGCTCGAATTTCAGTCGGAATCTTATATCGGTTTAATTCGTAACTTTCGCCGTTACAGTTGGTTATTGATGTATTTATTTGGCGCATCACCGGCGCTGGATATCAGCTTTTTACGCGGCAACGAACATCAACTCGATAGCTTTGATGAAGACACCCTTTACCTG
>CANRHT010000204.1 GCA_947630465.1 uncultured Pseudomonadaceae bacterium | reverse complement strand
ACTCGGGACCTACTGATTACAAGTCAGTTGCTCTACCAACTGAGCTATACCGGCAATGGCGGCTATTATATAGATTCAAAGTGCCTTGTAAAGCCTTTCTGTAAATATTTTTAAACTGAGTAAATTCAAGCAGTTACAGCTCATATTTAAATCAGCCTACAAACCACGACTCATAAGCGTTTGCACTGCCGCTAGGCACGCCACGCACGTAATAATAAATTGCGCGGAGTGAGCTCAACTGCACAAAACTCACCCAACTGCACAACAAAACCCTGCTCCGACAAGAAAAGTGCTTGATCCAACACCAGCCACAATTCCAGCGGACGACGAAACAATCCAGCAACCAATTCTAAATTACGCACCTGCGCTAAACGCTGCCAGCCCTGCGCTTCTAATGCAGTCCAGTTTTGTACTGGCACACGAGGCAAGCCTTTTAATTTGGCCAAGTCAGCACACCACTGCGCAAAAGGTTTATTAAACCACGCTGCTGATAAAGATGGGGTTGGTAAATACTCATCAACAGCGCGCAATTTGCGCTGCAAACTATCAAAGGCTAAACGCCACGCCATCGATTGATCACGCAAACGGCACTCTCGCGCTGAAGCCGTTACCGTCGCCAACAAAGGCAAACTTAAATCATCTTTGTCCAGTTGCAAGACAGAACTCTGACCTAGCGTTGATAAAGGCCGATACACCTCAGCGTGCGTGCGGTTATAACAACAAGGGGCTAAAGCTAAAGCCGTTGATTGCTGCACGCTGACTTGGCGCACCAGATGAGTATGCAAGTCGCCACACGCATGCAACGCCACTACAACATCACTCCTGCGCAAAGCTTCAGCACTGGCAGTGCTCATCACATCACATAGAGTATGCTGCGCATGTGCAAGATGCTTTTGGCTGATAGCTTGACCGCTCTTCACCAGCGCTGGATTGAACTCCAGACATTCAAGAGGAGCATTTGGCCAAGCTAAGTAACGCCCCAGATGCCCTTTACCAGCACACCAATCTAACCAAGCAGCATTGGCCGCAAGGGGCTGCTGCGCACCGCTGTGTAACACCCCTGCAAAGGCTGCAATTTGCTGCCATTTACGCCCGCCGATGCCGTTCTGCATACGTAATGGACGATCCACTAACGCCGCTTGAGCGAAAGATCCGATAGTGGATAATTGCTGCGCCTGTTGCGCCCAATCAGCAAAAGGCTGCGGCGCCGCTAGATGATAAGGATTCGCATGGCTGTCTTGCGCATCAGCCAAGCTGCGCCCGCGCAGCCAAGCGGCAAGCTCAGGGTGGTCGGTTTCCCAATTTAATTGTTGCTGAATAAAGGGCTTTTCCCGCCAAACGTTTTGCTGCGCGCATAGAAAAGCATCCAGCGCTATAAATCGCTCGCGCAAGGCATCACCGCTGAGCAGCAGCGCATGAGGATTTAGCACTTACCTGCCCTGCAACGCATCCACGCGCAGCTTGCGTTCCAGCCAACGAAAAACCTGAACTAAAATAAAAGTCATCGCCAAATAGAACAAACCTGCAGCAAAGAAAATCTCTACCGGCAAATAAGTACGAGCGATAATAGTGCGCGCCATGCCAGTCAACTCCAGCAGAGTAATGGTGCTGGCCAGTGAGCTGGCTTTGAGCATCAAGATCACTTCATTACTGTACGCTGGCAAACCAATGCGTGCGGCACGCGGCAAAATAATATGCCACATGGTTTGCGCACGACTCATACCCAAGGAGCGCGCCGCTTCCACTTCACCTGGCGGCACTGCTTGAATCGCGCCGCGAATAATTTCAGCAATGTAAGCCGCCGTGTGCATGGTCATCGCAATCAGTGCGCACCAATAGGGGTCACGCAAATAGGGCCACAGCGGACCTTGGCGAATCACATCAAACTGCGCCAAACCGTAATAGACCAAAAACAATTGCAGCAACAAGGGTGTGCCGCGGAAAAAGAAAATATAGCTGAACGGCAGTGCGCGTACATACCAATGGCGTGAGGAACGTGCCATACCTAAGGGAATAGCGATCAGCAAACCGACTAACACGGCAATGGCTACTAATTCTAAGGTTAAGTAAGCGCCTTCTAGGAGTTTTGGCAGCCACTTAACAATCACATCCCACTTCATGCTGCGCTCCTTACAAAGCCGCGATTGGCGCGTTTTTCAAAGAAGTGCAGAATCAGCATACTCAAGACAGTTAAACCTAGATAAATGAAGGCGGCGACCATAAAGAAAGTAAATGGCTGCTTAGAAGAGGTCACCGCCACTTGCGCGCTACGCATCACTTCATCCAAACCGACCACTGACACCAGCGCGGTGTCTTTCATTAAAATCATAAACAGATTGCCCAAACCGGGAATCGCAATACGCCACATCTGCGGCAGAACCAGACGAAATAAAATACGCGGACGCGAGAGTCCTAAGGCCAAGCCCGCCTCGCGATGACCACGCGGAATGGCTAATAAAGCACCACGAAACACTTCTGTGGCATAAGCACCAAAACACAGACCTAAAGCCAGAACACCAGCGGAAAACGCACTAAGCTCCAGTTCTGGGTAACCAATCGCCTCGCCCAGTTCACGCACAAAACCCACTGAGCCATAATAAATCAATAACACCCACAGCAGTTCTGGAACACCACGCACCATCGTGGAATAGGCATCACCCAACCAACGCAGCGTACGATACGGTGAAGTTTTTGCTAAAGCGCCAGCCAAACCAAGACACAGGCCTAATGCCAGTGAGCACAAAGCCAGTTGAATTGTTATCCAAGTACCCGCAAGCAGGGCTGGACCAAAACCATAGAGATCAAAATTCATCAGGGATACTTGTTAGGCAGTTGCAAAGTAAAACCGCCACAACAAAGGTGGCGGCTTGTTACAGCGCAGACTTAAAATTAATACACGCTAAATGGGAAGTACTTGTCGTTGATGGTTTTATAAGTACCGTCTTCAACAATTTCTTTCAGCGCTACGTTTAAGCGCTCGCGCAATTCATCATTACCTTTGCGCAGAGCGATACCGATTTTATCGTTATCAAACACAGGCTCGCCTTTGAACTCATAGTCGGCACCGGCTTCGCTTTGCAGCCATTCCCAGTTGACAAACTTATCCGCCAACACACCATCTAAACGGCCTGAGGCTAAATCAAGGTAAGCATTTTCATTGGTATCGTAGAGTTTGATATCAATGGCTTTACCGTAGTTATCTTCCAACCAGTTACCCGCGATAGTCGCGCGCTGCGCACCAATCACTTTGCCTTTTAGGCTTTTCGCATCAATT
>CANRHT010000203.1 GCA_947630465.1 uncultured Pseudomonadaceae bacterium | reverse complement strand
CGAACAGTGTGCTGATACGTTGAGTGGTTTTGCTCATAAAATTGGCACCTTTTAATAATATTTTTATAGTTCCAGCATCTTAATGTGGCCAAGTGCTGTATTGCAGCGATCAACAGTGTAGAGAACTTCAACGGCAAGTGGAACTAGCTAAGAGAGGCTTTCAGTCGTTAAGTCGCTGAAGGTGTTGAATCATTGCATGTTTATTGCACAAGCCGCATCAGGCTGCAGAGCTGACTGGTGAGTCAGAAGGAGCTGAGGCAGTAATACCTCGGGAGCGCGGGCCGCTGGCCCGCATGTGCCGTCATTACGAACGCAATGAAGCAATCCATCTTGCAAACTACGCGGTGCCAAACCATAGGCCGCGTAGTGACAAGGTTTACACCGTACGCGAGAACTCACCGCGTTGCTTTTCACCCAAGTAGGCATCAAACGCCATGGCGACGCTGCGCATCATTAAGTTACCTTGATCAAGCAGCACAATAGCCTCATCGCTGATAGTGACTAAGCCGTCGGTGACTTGTTCTTGCAGTTGCAGCAAGGCATCGGCAAAGTACTCGTTAAAGTTAATCCCGTGTTGTTGCTCAATAGCGGCGATTTCAATGCGGTTATGACACATCAGTGCACTGATCACATCGCGGCGCAGTTTGTCATCGGCATTGAGCTGATAGCCACGCTGCAGTGGCAGTTCATCTTTATTCAGGTAGGCATAATACTGCGATAGCTCTTTAACGTTCTGGCTGTAGGTGTCACCGACTTTACCAATCGACGACACACCTAGACCAATCAGATCGCAATCAGCATGGGTTGAGTAGCCTTGGAAGTTACGCTGCAAAGTGTCATTGATGCGCGCTTGTGCCAATTCATCTTCTGGCAGGGCGAAGTGATCCATACCTATATAGACATAGCCGGCGCTGCACAGTTTACGAATGGTTAATTCGAGTAATTCCAGCTTGCGCTCAGGTGGCGGCATATCTTCTGGACGAATCAAACGTTGCGCACGTACCATTTTAGGCAAGTGCGCATAGCTGTAGGCGGCAATACGGTCGGGGCGCATGGCAATGATTTTGTCCAGCGTGGCATCAAAGCTCTCTACGGTTTGTAGCGGTAAACCGTAGATTAAGTCCGCACTGATCGAGCGAAACTCAGCCTTACGAGCAGCATCGATCAAAACTTGCACTTGCTCGTCGCTTTGAATGCGATTCACCGCTTCTTGCACTTTGGGATCAAAGTCTTGCACACCAAAACTGATGCGATTAAAACCTAAGTCACGCAGCAGTTGGATTTGCTCTGGAGTAATGGTGCGCGGATCCACTTCTAAAGAAAACTGGCGCTGCTCAGTTTCATCTAGATTAAAAGCGCTGCGCAGGGTGTTCATTAAATCAGTCAGTTGCTCTTGGGTCAGATAGGTTGGCGTACCGCCGCCTAAGTGCAGCTGAGTGACTGGACGTTGTTTATCAAATAAGCCGGCTTGCAAGATGATTTCTTGTTTTAAATACTCAAGGTATTCCACCGCGCGACTGGTTTTTTGCGTAATGATTTTATTACAGGCGCAGTAGTAGCACAGGCTTTGGCAAAAAGGGATATGGATATAAATAGACAGTGGCTTGGCGTGCGTTTGCTGATTGCTGTGCAATGCCGCTTGTTGATAATGCTCAGAAGCAAAGGCAGTGTGAAATTGTGGTGCTGTTGGGTAGGAGGTATAACGAGGCCCTGGGCGATCGTATTTTTCTACCAGTGCCCGATTAAAGCTTGGCATATGCTCCATTGACCAGACCCCTATATCAAATAGACTAAAATCAGCTGAGCTGAGTATTTTGCAATTGCGCTAGACTACATTAAGTATACTGCTTTGCGAAAAAAGACCTGCAAGATGTTGATTTAGGGCAATTTTAGCCCTGAACCCAAGAGTGATGGCGTTACAGTGATAAAATTATGACCTATAAAATAATGCGTTGGTGTTTAGTGAGTTTGAGTTTTTTAATGACGGGTTGCCAGACGTTACCCAGCTTAGAAGGGCGTACGCAATCAAGTTTTTTTAGCAAAGAACAAGTGGCAGACACCTACTTTGCGCAAGCCTTGACGCCGCTTGAGCAGCAACATGGCGTTGATAAAAGCGCTATTTTCCCTTTGATCGAAGCCGATGAGGCTTTTGCTGCCCGCATGATGCTCGCCAAGCATGCACAGCGCAGTTTAGATGTGCAGTACTATATTTGGCGCAATGATATGACCGGCACCATGCTGTTTGAAGCGCTGCATGCGGCAGCTGATCGTGGTGTGCGTGTGCGTTTATTACTGGACGATAACAACACCAATGGCAGTGACCCTATTTTGATGGGGCTGCATGCGCACGAGAATATTGAAGTGCGTTTGTTTAACCCTTTTATGCTGCGCAAACCACGTTGGCCGGGTTTTATTACCGACTTGTCACGCCTGAATCGGCGTATGCATAATAAATCGTTCACCGCCGACAACTCGCTGACTATTATTGGTGGACGCAATATCGGTGACGAATACTTTGGCGCGACCGATGACGTGCTCTTTGCTGATCTTGATGTGCTCAGCGCTGGCGCTGCGGTGCAAGATGTCTCGCAGGACTTTGATAAGTATTGGCACAGTCAGTCCTCTTATCCTATTGATCGGGTTATTCCTCACACTGCTGGATTGCCTTTAGATGAGTTACGTCAGCAGGCCGAGTTCATTGCCGCCAGCCCTGCAGCGCAGCAATATGTGGAGTCGCTGCGTGAATCACCCTTTATTGCACAGTTGGAGCAGGGCAAGATCAATTTTGAATGGCTCAATGTGCGCATGGTCAGTGATGATCCCAGTAAAGGCTTAGGCAAGGCCGCGCCTGAATCCTTATTGATTCAGCAGTTTCAAGACATTATTGGCGATCCGCAATTTGATGTGGAATTGATTTCACCTTACTTTGTGCCGACTGAAGCTGGGGTTGAGGCCTTTGCTTGGCTGGTGCGCAAAGGTGTTGAAGTGAAGGTGCTGACCAACTCATTGGATGCCACTGACGTTTCTGCGGTGCACGCGGGCTATGCTAAGCGTCGTAAAGCACTGCTGAAATCAGGTGTGATTCTGTATGAGATGCAGCGTCACCCCGCACAAGTCAAAACTGCTAAGCGTAAAAAACGTTTTTTAGGCAGTTCAGGCTCAAGCTTGCACGCCAAAACCTTTTCGGTCGACCGTAAACACGTGTTTATTGGTTCTTTTAATTTTGATCCACGCTCGGCGAATTTAAACACTGAATTGGGCTTTGTCATCGACAG
>CANRHT010000202.1 GCA_947630465.1 uncultured Pseudomonadaceae bacterium | reverse complement strand
GTGATCACCGTGGGTTGAGCACTGATATGACTGGCGTTATTCAGCGTAATACCGGTTACGGCAAACAGCAGCATGCCCGCTAAGCATAATGCTGAGCTGATCCAGTGCCACTGTCGAAGAGTGCCGAGCCAAGAGGGAAGGTGCATGGTGTGTTCCAGATGAGAATGGCGGTATGCTAATGATTCTCATTTGGAATGTAAGCTAAGATACGAATTATTATTATTTATTGTGGCGTATCACTGCGAAGGAACAACTTGGCACAGTGATACGCGCGAATTGCGGGTTACTTTTAAGGCAACACAAGCTCAATCACGCCGTCGGCCACAATACTGACTTGGCTGCTGCCTGCTTCAATATCAGGGGCGATGGATGATTCGTCTGCCATGCTGGATGAGAGCATTTTGGCTGCGCGGGCATAGACGGGAGGGCGAGAAAAGCCGTTGCTACTGAGGTTTAAATTCACCACTTTATAGCTGCTGCTACCAAAAGCATCGCTGACAAGTTTGGCTCGGGCTTGGAAGGCGCTAATAGCGTCTTTGAGCAATGCATCTTCACTGTTCGTACGTGTTTTAGTCGCAATGCTAAATTGCATGTTGCTCATTTTTAACGTGCTCAGCAACTCACCAGTTAATGCAGAAAGCGTAGAGAAGTCCGTACTTTCTAAGCGTAACTCTGCACGTTCGCGCCAAGCAGTGATTTTTTGTCCTTTACTGTCATGCACAGGATAGCTGCTGCGGTTACCCAGTTTAACGTTGACAGTAGCCTGCTTGCGCGCCGTGGCGACAGCATTATTCAGGGTTGTACTGATAGCCGTAGCGAGGCGGGCAGGATCAGTGTCTTGTGCTTCGGTGTATAAAATAACCTGCATTTGGTCATGCGCCACTTCTTGGCTGGCTTCGGCACGCAGGGAGATTTGGTTGTAAATGGGCTCGTTAGCTAAAGCAAGAGTACTGATTGCCAAACCACTGATCAGCAAGGCAAGAGGGGCGACGCGTAATCGCTTGATCATAAGTGCTCCAGAAATGGACGGTAAAATATACAGACAGTATAGCGGCAGCAGGGTTCATGTTGGGTTGATTGTGTGGCAGTGAGTCGCAGACTGCTGTGTGATGGAGCAAGGGGGTTATACTCTGCAGCTTATTTAAGGAGCGCTTATGCTGGCACCTATACAATTTTTATCGGCAAGTCGCCAAAACTTATGGCGATTAACCTGGATACGCCTGCTGGTTCTGGCAGCTCAAGCAGGGACTTTAGGCTTTGCTTATACCAGCGCTACGGTGAGCTTATCGTGGTTGCCATTACTGCTGTTGTTAGCATTATCGCTGAGTATGTGCATATTAACTGGGCTGCGTTTACGTGGCAGTTGGCCGGTGACCGAGCTTGAGTTTGCTGCGCACTTAGTTATGGATTTGTTTATTCACAGCAGCTTGTTGTACTACGTCGGTGGCTCAACCAACCCTTTTGTCGCCTATTATTTAGTGCCTTTGACCATTGCGGCGGCGACCTTGCCATGGCTGTATTCTATTGTGCTCAGTGGTTTGGCATTGACGGGTTATACGGCATTGCTGATTTGGTACCACCCTTTACATGTGCAGGGTGAAAGTATTGATGCTTTATTGATCAACCTGCACTTGTTTGGCATGTGGCTCAATTTTGTGTTGTCGGCAGCTTTTATTACTTTTTTCGTGACTAAGATGGCGCAAGCGGTGCGTGAACAAGATGAGTTCCGTGCCACGCGGCGTGAAAACAGTTTGCGCGATCAGCAGTTACTCGCGGTGGCAACCCAGGCAGCGGGTGCAGCGCATGAGTTGAGCACACCTTTGTCGACTATGAGTGTACTTTTGAATGAATTGCGGCGTGAGCATCATGATGTGCAGTTACAAGAAGACTTAACGTTACTGCAAGAGCAAGTGCAGTTATGTAAAGGCACGCTGCAGCAATTGGTACGTGCTGCTGAGGCTGATCGTCGGCAAACGATTGAGGAGCAAAGTGTCGAGAGCTGGCTGGATACGGCGCTCAATCGTTGGCACTTGATGCGGCCTGAAGCAACATTTACTTATCGCGTGCTGGGTACTGGCGTGGTGCCAACAGTGCTACCGCCAGTTGATTTAAACCAAGCGGTATTGAATTTATTAAACAACGCAGCCGATGCCTGCCCTGATCAACTGGCCATCAGTTTAGATTGGGATGGGCAATGGATTGTGATTAGGATTCGAGACTACGGCGTGGGTGTGCCGTTAGCCATTGCTGAACAATTGGGCAAACCCTTTTTTACCACTAAAGGTAAGGGGTTTGGTCTGGGCTTATTTTTAAGTCAAATCAGTGTGAAACGAGTGGGTGGTACGGTAAAACTGTATAACCAAGACGGTGGTGGCACTCTAACTGAGTTACGCTTACCGCAGACGCATACAATGCTTTAAGTGAGGAATACGCAGTGACTGAAGAAAATCTCTTTGAAGGTGAAGAACAACCCCATCTGTTGTTAGTGGATGATGATGAAACCTTTACTCGGGTTATGGCGCGGGCGATGACCCGTCGAGGCTTACGTGTTTCTATTGCCAGTTGTGCAGATGAGGGCCTCGCTTTAGCTGCTGTGGATACGCCTGATTACGCAGTGTTGGATTTGAAAATGGAAGGTGATTCAGGCTTGGTGTTATTGCCTAAATTACTGGAGTTGGATGCTGAGATGAAGGTGCTGATTTTAACCGGCTACTCCAGTATCACAACAGCGGTTGAAGCGATTAAACGCGGTGCCTGCAATTACTTATGCAAGCCTGCGGATGCAGATGATGTGTTGGCAGCGCTGCTGTCTGATCATGCAGATTTAGCCACTTTGGTGCCTGAAAATCCAATGTCAGTTGATCGCTTACAGTGGGAGCATATTCAGCGTGTGTTGGCTGAACATGATGGCAATATCTCCGCTACAGCGCGCGCCTTAGGTATGCATAGGCGTACCTTGCAACGCAAACTGCAGAAGCGCCCCGTGCATCGTTAAAACGCCCAATCCTATCTCTGCGTTATCGTCTCTGCGAGGAGCGTAGCGACGCGGCAGTCCATGTCTGTAACACTGTGCAATGTTTGTGACACCGTGGGGGCTGCGAGGTGGACTGCTTCACTGCGTTGGTAATGACTGGGGGATTTGCAATAACGCTAAATGCGGGCCAGCGGCCCGCGCTCCTGGAGGCGCCGTCTCTGCGAGGAGCGTAGCGACGTGGCAGTCCATAAGTGCAGCACCGCACTGTTTAGCGGGTGCCAAATACAACCATGGTTTTACCTTTTAC
>CANRHT010000201.1 GCA_947630465.1 uncultured Pseudomonadaceae bacterium | reverse complement strand
TTAGGCGATGTGCCTAAAACCATGTGGCTGATGGATTTTTCCTTGTTAGAGCGCACCTATTATCAGTTGGTGGTTAACTTTGATGTGTATGGCAGTGTCTCGCACCAAGCGCAAACGCGCTTGTATTTTGATTTGATTCGTAACGGTTCTGAAGTGAACTTTTTACGCTTGATGCCCCGTGATGCGCGTGAGGACATACTCAAAGATTGGTATCAAAACAGCGGTAAAATTAAGCTGTGGCTGGATTACACCAAAATTGATGACGACACCCACAGCACTTTAGCTCTGCCGGAGAACAACAGCGTACGCGCTTTTGCACAGCAGGCTTTGCAGCGTTTTGCGCATATTAATGCACGTCCTGATCCGATTAACCGTTGCCGCGGTGCCTATTGTCATCGTGAGGGCTTAAGCCGTGAGGCTGCAAATGTTGAACAGACGCTGGCGCGATTGGCGAGTCGCCCGGCCGCTGGGCTTAAAGTGGTTCACCACTTGCCAGAAGCCAGCATGGTGCGCGTGCAGTTTGCCGATGGTTCACGTGAGGTCTATAGCGTATTGCGCAACCGTGCGCACAGTAATGTCGCATTTTTAATGGGCGAGTCGCTGCGTTATCAGCCGGGTTTAGATACCTTGACGGTGTATCCCGAAGTGCTGAGCAGCTACCCCAACTTTATCTTTAATGTGCAGGCCAGCGATATTCCTGAGTTTGTTGGACGGCTAGAGCAGGTCAAAGATGAAGCCGGCCTGCGTGCAGTGGTTGAGCAATGGGGGATTCGTCGCACGCATCCGCAGTTTTGGCAGTATTTCCATGACCTCAGTGCGCATATCCGTGAGCGTAAACCTTTGGAAGCGGGCGTCTTGGATATGAATCGCTACGAGAACCTGTAAAGGGGTCAGTTGCAATACCAGCTGCGTTGTAAGGCATATCTGCCGCAACGCAGCTCAGGTTTATTGCTGATCAAAGAAGCGTTCGTGCCATTCCACCAGCGGTATCGGCGCTTGCAGCTTTTCCCCGTAAATGACCGAGTACGCCAGTACGTTCTGCACATACAGGCGAGTTTCATCAAAGGGAATGCTTTCTACCCAAACATCGTAAGGCAAATGCTTGGCATCGCGCAGCCATTGGCGCACACGGCCGGGGCCGGCGTTATAGGCGGCTGAAGCCAGTACACGGTTACCTTTAAATTGACCCAGTACTTGGCTTAAGTAGGCGGTACCAAGCTGGATGTTAATTGAAGGCACCACAGCGCTGCGCGGATTAGCCAAGGGAATGCCAAAGCGCTGCGCGGTTTCTTTAGCAGTCGCAGGCATCAGCTGCATTAAGCCCATGGCACCCACATGGGATTTGGCTTGCACCATAAAGGCGCTTTCTTGGCGAGTCACCGCAAAGGCCCAGCTCGAATGTATGCCGCGCGCTTTGGACTCATTCACAAAATTGCTTCGGTGCGCCATGGGAAAGCGTATCTCTAAATCATCCCAGTATTGCGCTTTGGTAATGGTGCGAATAGCGGGGAAGTACCAGCCCATATCATAGCCAATACGTGCCTGTGCCACGAGCTCATCACGGCTGAGAAAGTTACTTAAGTGATACCATTCGCGGTGCGCTTCGGTGACTTCATCGCGCGCATTAAACTCCAGTGCGCGCTGCATGCCGGCTGAGTTACGCACTTTTTGCAGCATTTTCGGATCTAAAGCTAAAGCTTGGTGCTGCACATGATAAGGCTGCTCACTGCGATCGGCGGCCATAAAGCCATAAAAATCACGCTCACGCGCCAAGGGCTGGTAGAGAATTAAAGGCTGCTGACTATTGGGTTGCGCCAATTGCAAACTGCGCGCTTGCCAGTAGCGCCAGCGGTTGGTGTCACTCAGTTCTTGTGGCAGTTTTCGGGTCAGCTGATGTGCTTCATCCCAGCGCCCTAAACGCAGCAGTAAACGCACGCGCCATTCGGTTAAGTTGGCATTTTGCAGGGCAGGGTCATAGGTTTGCATGATGGCGAGCGCGCGCACATCAAAGCGTTTAGCTAAACGCAGGCCGATATCATTGGCTAAGCTCAGTTGGTCAGCGGCACTAAAAGTCACCTGTTGTGCATAATGCTTGAGCAATTCGACACTGGCATCGAGATCCTGTGTGGCGAGTTTGCGCAAACCCATGGCGATCACATCGGCACTGTAAGTATCGCGTCCTGTGAATAACTCACGCTGTTTTAACAGCTCAGGTTTTTGCGCGACATCAATCAAGCGCTGACCTGCGTTGGACTGGCTGCTCAGTTGCTTAACTAAGTAAGCGGCTACACCGTAGTTGCGTGCATCGGTAGCGAGTTTTAAACGCTGCCAGGTTTTCTCTTCAGTGAGCAAGCCGGCATCTCGCCAACTGTCAAACAGCGGATCACAGGCGTTGGGTTGGGACTGCGCGCTCAGCCAAAATTTTTCGGCACTGGCAAAAGCCGCTTGTGTTTGCCCGCTCTGCAATTGGTATTGAGCAAAACGGCAATCAAGCTCGGTGAATTTTAATTCAGGGCTGTAATATTTTAAAAACAGCGGCCAGTGCCCACGATTACTGAGCAGGCGCAGCCAGCGCAATTTCATCCAGTTGATTTGTGGTAAATCACCGTGCTCAAGTAAAAACTTTTCCACCTCATCGCTGCTGGCTGTTTGCAAGCGTGCGGTCAGCTCGTCGTAGGCTAAGTAAGGGGTTAGCGGATAATCACGCAGCGCAGCACGGTTATTTAAATAGAGGGATGCATCGTTTTTGCTCAAGGCTGATTTTGCTTGATTATACAACTGGCGTTGTTGCTCGAGGGGTGCAGCGATCGCTGCCGATAAACCATGACCCAGTGCTACACAAAAAATAAAAGGGAGTACCAAACGACTGCGCATAAAAAATCCTACAAAAATAAATGCCCAGTAAAGCGCCAGAAGATCATCGTCCTTAAGGCGAAGGCAGCATAGCTTAGCTGCTTGTGTAGCACGGTGAAAGAGTAACCGCTCAAGCTCAATGCAGATATCCCACGCAGTGCAGCGCTAATCTGTACAATACGTCGCAGATTTTAGGAGAACCATCATGACTTTGCTCAAATTAACTCAAGTATCCCTCGCTTACGGCGCTACACCTCTTTTAGAAGAGGTCTCATGGCAGATTACCCGAGGCGAGCGCGTGTGCATCATCGGCCGCAACGGTACGGGCAAGTCAAGCATGATGCATTTGGTCAAAGGCTCGCGTTTAGCCGATAGCGGTGAAATATGGCGCGCGCCGGGCCTCAAAATTGGTGAGTTACCGCAAGAGTTGCCAGTGGCTGA
>CANRHT010000200.1 GCA_947630465.1 uncultured Pseudomonadaceae bacterium | reverse complement strand
GCAGATTATTGATCCCTTGTTACTTGAGTATCAGGCTGATCAGCTTGCCGCGTTAGGCGATTAATCAGCATGGCGCGTATTGATCAGTTACTGGCACATGCCGCGCAGATTACTTCCGATACGGCGCAGCTGGATGCCGAATTGCTGTTAGCCTTTGTTCTGGGTAAGCCACGCAGCTATCTTTATACCTGGCCTGAGCGTACGGTTGAACCAGCGCAAGCCGAGCGTTATTGGGCTTTGCTTAAACGCCGTATACAGGGTGAGCCGGTGGCTTACTTATTAGGTCGCCAAGGCTTTTGGACGCTGGATTTGGAGGTAGCAGAGCATACCCTGATTCCGCGGGCGGATACTGAGCTGTTGGTTGAAGCCACTTTAGCGCTCGAGGTTGCTGAGGGTCCATTGCAGGTATTGGATTTGGGCACGGGCAGTGGCGCACTGGCCTTGGCTTTGGCCAGTGAGCGTCCACTGTGGCATATCACTGGCGTTGATCGGATTGAGTCAGCCGTCGCGCTGGCGCAAAGAAACCAACAGCAATTACAACTCACCAATGTGCAGTTTTTAGTCAGTCATTGGTTCAGCGCTATCGCTGGGCAGCGTTATGATTTAATCGTCAGTAACCCACCTTATATTGCTGATAACGATCCGCACTTGCAGCAGGGTGATGTGCGTTTTGAGCCACTGAGCGCGCTGGTTTCAGGTGCTGATGGTTTGGATGATATACGTCTGATTATTACCCAGGCGCCGAGTTGTTTATTGGCTGATGGTTGGTTGCTGCTTGAACACGGTTTTGATCAAGCCCACGCCGTACGTGAGCTATTGTGTCAAGCAGGCTTTGTGGATGTTGCGAGTCAACGTGATTTGTCCGGCCATGAACGTATCAGTTTAGGGCGTCTGCCATCCTTGTCTTAGGCCGTGAGCTTCTATGTTAAATGATGAAGAACTACTGCGTTACAGTCGGCAAATCCTATTAAAACAGGTGGATATTGCTGGGCAGTTACGCTTGAAAAACAGCCGTGTTTTAATCGTGGGTTTAGGCGGTTTAGGCTCGCCAGCCGCATTGTATTTGGCGGCAGCGGGCGTGGGTACTTTATATCTGGCTGATTTTGATGCGCTTGATCTATCGAATCTGCAACGCCAAATTGTGCATGACAGCAACGCGATCGGTGCACTGAAAGTGCAGTCAGCGCAAGCACGCTTGCAGGCGTTGAATCCGCATATTGCCGTGCATAGCATCAGTAGCAAGTTGGATGCGGACAATCTACCAGCCTTATTAGCTTCGGTGGATGCGGTACTGGATTGCACAGATAACTTCACCATTCGCAGTCAACTGAACGCAGCCTGCTTTGCTGCAGGTAAAGTGCTTATCAGCGGGGCGGCCATTCGTGGTGAAGGTCAAGTCAGTGTCTATGATCCGCAGGATACGCTCAGTCCGTGTTATCACTGTGTGTTTGGTGAGGGCGAGGAAGAAGGCTTAACCTGCAGTGAAGCAGGGGTGCTGGGTCCTTTAGTGGGCATCATTGGTAGCTTGCAAGCGTTGGAAACCTTAAAGGTGCTGGCAGGTTTTGGTGAGCCGCTCATTGGGCGTTTATTGCTGGTGGATGCACTCAGCAGTCGCTTTCGAGAATTGAAAATACGTCGTGATCCACACTGTTCTGTGTGTGGGCAGCGCCATGTCTAACCCATGTCCTATTGGTGTCTTTGATTCCGGGTTGGGCGGTATTTCTGTACTGCAGGATATTCGTCGCTTATTGCCCAATGAATCCTTGTTGTATATCGCCGATAGCGCACACGTACCCTATGGCGAGAAATCGCCTGAGTTTATTATTCAGCGCAGTATGGCAATCAGCCGTTTTTTACTGCAGCAGCCGGTTAAGGCGATTGTGATTGCTTGTAATACCGCCACCGCTGCGGCAGTCACTGAGTTGCGTAAGCAATGGCCCGAAGTGCTCTTTGTCGGTATGGAGCCCGCAGTGAAGCCCGCAGTACGCGCATCGCAGGCGGGTAAAATTGGTGTATTGGCGACGACGGGTACTTTGCGTAGCGCGCGTTTTGCCGCGTTGCTGGAGCGCTTTGCCTGTGATGTTGAAGTACTGACTCAACCCTGCCCAGGCTTGGTGGAGTTGATTGAAAACGGTGAGCTTGAGAGTGATGTTACCAAGGCATTGCTGGCGCGTTATGTTGAACCTTTATTGGCGGCAGGCTGCGATACGCTGATTTTGGGCTGCACGCACTATCCATTGATTAAACCTGTGCTGCGTACTTTAATTGCGCCTGATGTGCAGTTGATTGATACCGGTGAAGCTGTGGCGCGGCGTCTGCAGAGTGAATTGGCTAAGCGTGGCGAATTGGCGACAGCACAGCAACCCCAAGACCGTTTTTATGGCAGTGGTGACTTGGCAAGTATTGAGCGCACTTTGGCGCTGTTATGGCCGCAGCCGCAGACGGTAACAGTCTTGGGTTTTTAATCTGTAGATTAAGGTGTTGATTAAATGAATCATCAAGATGAGTACGCTATCACTTGGCTGTCGACCTTATTAGGTGAGCAGTTACAGCAGCGCAACGCTACAGTCACCACGGCAGAATCTTGTACCGGTGGCGGGATTGCTGAGGCTATCACCCGTAGTGCTGGTAGCTCTGCTTGGTTTGAAGTGGGTTTTGTCACTTACTCTAATCAGCAAAAAATGCGTGTGTTGCAGGTTGCTGAAGCGGATTTAACCCGTGATGGTGCCGTGAGTCAGGCGGTGGTTGAACAGATGGCACGCGGGGCGCAGCAATTGGCTGCTGCACAGTATTCAGTTGCAGTCAGCGGCGTGGCAGGGCCAGCAGGTGGTAGCCCAGAAAAGCCCGTTGGCACCGTTTGGCTGGCTTGGGCGGACGCTGATCAGGTGCAAGCCGGCTGCTGGCAGTTTGCTGGAGATCGTTACGCCGTTCGTCAGCAAAGCGTGCAAGCCGCGCTGGCTGGACTATTGTGTTTAATGGAAGGGCAGAGGGCAGATGTTTGGCCGCAATGGCTAAAGAAACATTTGCCTAATCAATAAAGACTGTGGATAATGCTGGTTAGTTATCCAGTATTCAGGGCGCAGCCCAATTGTTATTTGAGGAATTGTAATGGACGAGAACAAGAAAAAAGCTCTAGCGGCTGCGCTTGGTCAAATCGAGCGCCAGTTTGGTAAAGGTGCTGTCATGCGCATGGGTGACAATGAGCGTGTTGCGATTCCTGCTATCTCAACCGGCTCATTAGGTTTAGATATCGCGCTCGGTATAGGCGGTTTACCTAAGGGTCGTATTGTTGAAATTTATGGTCCTGAATCATCCGGTAAAAC